>SVRO01000054.1 GCA_015064795.1 Oscillospiraceae bacterium
CTTTGTAGTAAAAATTTTCAGAAAAGTTTTTGAGGGGTCTTGGGGAACTTTTTTCAAAAAGTTCCCCAAGCGTTCCCCACCGATAAATCAAAATTTGAACATTTATTTCACCAACGAAAGAAGCGTTTCTCTCTCGTTAAGGCTCGGGTCGTCAAGCACTCGTTCGAGCAAAGCTTCGAGCGTTTCGCCAACCGCCCTGCCCTTTATGCCGAGAGCCAAAAGGTCGCGGCCGTCAACCGCGAGCTCCTTCACCGTAAGACAGTCCCCCCGCGCGCGACAAAGAGCCGAAGTATCGCGCAAGAGATCCACCGAAACGCCAAGCGCCGCAAGGATCTCCAAAAGCGGCTCGAAAAGCGCGCCCGTTTTTGCCATCAACCGCCGCACCTCGCCCGCGCTCTCGCAGGGGACGAAGTCCGACACCTCACGGACGAGCCGCTTGACCGCATCCGCCTCCGCGTTTGACAGGCGAAGAGCGTACAGTCGCGCCGCAAGCGCAGTTTCCTCGACACCGCGAAGCAAAAAGGCAAGCCGCATCTCAAAGCAAGCCGAAAGCGAGGCTATCCTTTCGTCCACACGCGCCTCGGGAAGCACAAGCGACAGCACGCCGCACGCGTCCATAAGCGCAAGTGCGCGGTGCGCGTCCTTTCCCATCAAAATGCCGCGAAGCTCGGCGGACACCCGCTCGGCCGACACCTTGCGAAGTCCCTCTCGGCACTCTCGCGCGGCCGCAAGCGTCTTCTCCTCGATCGCAAAGCCAAGCTTTGCCGAAAAACGAAAGGCGCGAAGGATGCGAAGCGCGTCCTCGCGGAAGCGAAGCGCGGGCTCCCCAACCGCGCGGATAAGGCCGCGCGCCAAGTCCTCCTTGCCGCCGTACAGGTCCACGAGCCCCGTTTTTTCGTTGTACGCCATCGCGTTCACGGTAAAATCCCGCCGCGCCAGATCCTCCGCAAGCGAGCGCGTGAAGCGCACCGATTGGGGATGGCGCGCGTCCAAATATTCGCCGTCCACGCGGAAGGTCGTGACCTCGATGGACGTACGATCAACAAGCACCGTAAGCGTGCCGTGCTTAAGCCCCGTCTCCACCGTTTTTTCGTCGGCAAAGACCGCCTTCATCTCCGCGGGCGTGGCCGAGGTGGTGACATCAAAATCGTTTGCCTCGCGCCCAAGAAGCGCATCACGCAAAGCCCCGCCCACAAGATACGCCTCGTGTCCCGCGGCCTCAAGACGCTCGATCACAAACCGAATTTCTTTCGTATATTTCATATACTTATTTTCCTACACAAAATTTGGAAAAGATCTCGCCAACGATGTCCTCGCTGACCTCGCGGCCGTCAAGTCCGCCAAGCGCGGCCATCGCGCGCTCCAGCTCCGAGCAACAGATGTCCATCAGAAGCCCGTCCGAAAGGGCGGTCGCGGTGCTGGCGAGCGCTTCCGCGCACGCGACGAGCGACGCGTACTGTCTGGCGTTCGCCACCACGGCGTCCTCACTCAGCGAGAGCGAACCGTCAAGGAAGGCTCCCTCGATCGCATCGCGCAGCGCGTCAAGCCCCACGTTTTCCTTGGCCGAGAGCGACACCACCGCCGAAAAATCGGCAAAATTCTTCGCGTCAAGCACCGTTTTTTCATCGTTTTTATTGAGAACGGCCATTTTCACGCCACCCTTTGCCGCGAGCGCATCCAGAAGCTCCTTGTCCTCGTCGGTGAGTGGTGCGGAGCCGTCAAAGACCGCCAAAACAAGCTCAGCCTCCGCGAGCGCCTCCTTGGCGCGCGCCACGCCGATCCTCTCCACCGCGTCCTCGCTCGCGCGAAGACCCGCCGTGTCCAAAAGGCGAAGCGTTACCGCGCCGACCGACGCCGTTTCGGTCAAAATATCGCGCGTGGTGCCCGCCACGTCGGTGACGATGGCGGCATCCCTGCCGACCAAGCGGTTAAAGAGCGAGCTTTTGCCCACGTTGGGACGGCCGCAGATAACGGTGCGAATGCCCTCGGCCACGGCGTGACCGCTCCGATAGGTATCGGCAAGCGCGCGCACGCGCGCAAGTGCCGCAAGCACCCTCTCGCCCGCCTCCTCGCGCGACATCTCCGTAAGATCCTCCTCGGGATAGTCGATGGCCGCGTAAAGTGCCGAAGCAATCGTCAAAAGCGCGTGATAAATATCGCCCGCCGCCGCCGAGAGCCTTCCGTCAAGCCCCGCGCGCGAAAGAACGAGTGCCGCGTGCGTCTTGGCCTCAAGGAGTGCGCCGAGCGACTCGGCCTCCGAGAGCGAAAGCTTGCCCGCCAAAAAGGCGCGGCGTGTAAATTCGCCCGCCTCGGCAGGCCGTGCGCCTGCCGCCAAAAGCGCCGCCAACACCTCCTCGGTCACAAGCAGACCGCCGTGGCAGCTCACTTCCACCGTGTCCTCACCCGTAAAGGAGTGCGGCGCGCGAAAAACAACGGCAATGCCATCGTCAATACGCGTGCGCGTGCCGTGCGCGTCGCACGCGTAAATGTCGCCGTACACGGCGCGACTGCTTTCGGTTTCGGCAAGACTTTTTTTGTTTTTCGCCGCAAAAACACGGTCGGCAACCGCCACCGCCTCGTCTCCGCTCACGCGAAGGACGGCAATGCCCCCCTTGCCGCGCGGCGTGGAAACGGCGGCTATGGTATCGTTCAGCTTCATAAAATTAAAATCCTCATTTGGTCTCGATCGCCATGAAATAAGGCGATGTGGGCGAATTGATGATGCGAATTTGTGCTACACTGTAGCGAAAACGGTCGAGCGTGGAAAGGTACTCGCACACGAGCTTCCCCTCGGCCTCGCCCTCCTCGTGACCGGGGTAGACCGCCACGCTTAAAATGGAGTTTGCCCCCAGCATCGAAACGGCCGCTTGAATGGCGGGAAGTGTAGTCTCGCGCATGGTGGTGATGCTCTTGTCGCCACCCGGCAAGTACCCAAGATTAAACATCCCTGCGCGGATCTCGCCCTTCACGTATTCCTTCACCCTGTGGTGCGAATCGTGAATGAGCGTGTAATTTTCGGGACAGAGCGCCGCCTTGAGATTCTCACGCGTCGATTCCACGGCCGCCGCCTGAATGTCAAAGGCGTAAACCTGCCCCTTCTCGCCCACGGTCTTGGATAGAAACTCAGTGTCGTGTCCGTTTCCCATCGTAAAATCCACCGCGGTATCTCCCGCCTTCAAATGCGTCAAAATCAGTTGCTTTTGCAGATCTAAAAGTCGTAACATATCACTTTCCTAAGCTCTCATCTAAAATTTTTGCCGCCAGAGCCACAAGCGAGGCGCAGGGGCGTTTTTGGTAAAATGCGGGCGTGCGCTCGGTAGGGGCGGGAGCACTATCGGCCGGTCCCGCGAGAAGCTCGCGGCAGATGATCGACCCGCATTCCGCGCGAAAGCGCGTCGCTAAGTCCTGCACACGCGCGTAGGTCTCGCGCTTTTCGTCGGTCGCCTTGGGGTCGGAGTAGCCCCGAAGGAGCCCCTCGATCATAAGCATGCCGCTCACCGCGCCGCAAACCTCACGCATCCGTCCCATGCCGCCGCCAAAGGGCGAGGCCAGCCTTGCCAGCGTCTCCTCGTCGATGCCCGTAAGGTCGGCAAAGGCAAGCGCCACTGCCTGCGCGCAATTATAGCCCTGCAAAAAATATTCTCTTGCTCTCTCTTCTCGTGTCATGGTTTTCCACCTCCATAAGCTCCCCGCAAGGCGCCTTTTACACCCAACCTCACAGGAGCCTGTCCTACTATTTAAGAATCTATTTTAGTATAACATAAAACGCCCAACATTGCAACCAAATTGAAAAAATATAGTAAACAATTCCCAAACCTCTTGCAAAAGCGAGAAAAAAAGGATATCATATAAATAACAAACGGAAAGAGAGGAAGCGCTATGAAACTCAGCGTACTTGCCAACCTTTACGGCCAAAAGAGCCTTGACGAGACCCTTGCCATTCTTTCGGGACTTGGCGTTCACGCCGTGGAGATCGGTGCAGGCGGCTATCCCGGAAAGGCACACTGTAACCCCCGCGAGCTGCTTGCGGACGTCCAAAAATTCGACGAATTCGTTGCAACCTTTAAGGAATACGACATTACGATCTGTGCGCTTGCCGTTCACGGCAACGCCCTGCACCCCAACACAGAGATCGCCAAAAGCTTTGACGCCGACTTCCGCGACGCCGTTCTGCTTGCCGAAAAGCTCGGCGTGGACACCGTGATCACCTTCTCGGGCTGCCCCGGTGATTCCGAGGGCTCGAAATATCCCAACTGGGTGACCTGCCCCTGGCCCGAGGACTTCCTCGCCATTCTCGATTGGCAGTGGAATGAGAAGCTCATCCCCTATTGGAAGGAGGCCGCCGCCTTCGCTAAGGCACATAAGGTCGACCGCATCGCCTTCGAGATGCACCCCGGCTTCTGCGTCTACAATCCCGAAACGCTCTTAAAGCTCCGCGCCGCCGTGGGTGACGTGATCGGTGCCAACCTCGACCCCTCGCACCTTATTTGGCAGGGTATGGATCCCGTGGCCGCCATTCGCGAGCTTGCGGGCGCCATCTACCACGTTCACGCCAAGGACACCAAGATCGACCAATACAACACCGCCAAGAACGGCGTGCTTGACACCAAGCACTACGGCGACGAGATCCATCGCGCATGGGTCTTCCGCACGGTCGGCTACGGCAACGGCGAGACCTATTGGCGTGACCTCGTTTCCAACCTCCGCCTCGTCGGCTACGACCGCGTCCTTTCCATCGAACACGAGGATAGCCTCATGAGCGTCGACGAAGGTCTCCGTAAGGCCGTCTCCTTCCTCAAGCCCGTCCTCATCGAAGAACCCAAACCCACTACCATGAGCTGGGCATAAAAGCTTTTGCACAAAAATCATTTCAAATTTTGATTTGTCGGGGGAACGCTTAGGGAAACTTTTTGAAAAAAGTTTCCCTAATACCCTTCAAAAACTTTTCCTGCGGGCAAAATGGGTGTTGCCGATCTGTAAAACGAACGAATGAGCAAAAACGAACGTGAGAGACGAGGCCTGAGTCATTTTGAGGCCGTCTGGGGAGACGGCCGAGGGCGCGCAAATGCTACATCGCCGAAAAGAAAGCGAGCTTTCTTTGTCGGCGTGTAAGCTTTGCGCTGACGGACAACCGCTTCGCGGTTTTCCGTCCCAAAATGACGTAAAGTTTAAGCGTACCCATGCAAGAAAAGTTTTCGCCCAGCCTTTTTCAAAAGGCTGGCGGGGCGTGGGGCAGAGCCCCACATAAAGTCCCCGATAAACATCAATTTACAGAAGTATTCTTTTTTGAAAGGAGTCGGCCATGATTTTTTACACATATGCACCGATCACAGCGACCAAGGCCCCCCTTTCGCCGCATTTGAACGACTATCTTTTGAAAAGTGCGCCAAAAAATGCAGAGGCGCGCCACGCGGCACTGGCACTTTTGCAAACGCTTGCGGCGCGCGCCGAGCTTCCCGCCCACTTCCCCATTCGCACCGACGCTTCGGGGAGGCCGTATTTTGACGCCGAGAGCGCACCCGACTTCAACCTTTCGCATACCGATCGCCTCGTTGCCTGTACCCTCGGGACAAGCCGCGTCGGCATCGACGTACAAGCGTGGTCGGACACGCTCGACACCGAAAAGCTTGCCGCTCGTTTTTTCTCGGCGGACGAGGTGGCCTCGCTCAAAGAGTCGTCCCGCGCGCGTTTTTTTGAGATCTGGACGAAAAAAGAAGCGCTCGGCAAGTATCTCGGCACAGGGCTTTCCCCGCTTCTCCGAAAGGATACCGAAAAGGTCGCCGCCGCACACGGCGTGACCTTTGTCACCGAACGTCTCGAAGTCGGCGGCCGCACCTATTCGCTTGCGGTCTGTGCCAAGGAGCCCGCCGCATTTCTCAAATAAAAGCAGGTCAAAAGAGCCAAAAACGAGCTCTCCGACCTGCTTTTTGTTGAGTTTTCCACAATTTTATGGAGTTTTCCACAGGGTTTTCCACAGAAAGCCCTGTTTTTTTCAAGAAAGCCTTATTTTACAAGATTTCCCTGTTCGTCATTTTCGACAAGATTAGTCGACGTAAATATAGTTGACGTCCACGATGTTCGCAAGGAACACAATAGCCTCGTCGAAAAGCATACTGTCGCGGATATCCTCCTTGCCGTGTTCGGCCTCCAGTACCTCCACCGAAACACCCTGTCCCGTGGCAATACCACCCACGCGTGCGGCGTACTCCTCGTCGGTCACCTCAAGTCCATTTTCCTGCACGAATGCGTAATAGAAAAGCTCCTCACGCGTCGATTGCTCGGCCATGTCGCGTATCCCCTTCTCGTCAAGGCCGTGTTGTGCAAGCACCATTTCGACGGGAAGATTTTTCTGATACGCTATGTAGGCATAGTTTCCGTAAAAGGCGTTATAGTAATACTCGACCTGATGCCTCGGGTACTTGCGCACCTTGGCGTTCTCAACCGCCGTATCCCAGATCTTCTGATAGATCGTAGCGAGCGCCGCCTCCTTGCGCGCCTCGTCAAGAAGGGTATAAAGCGCCGCGCGGTACTCCTCCACGCTTGCGTAGCCGGTTTTTTCTTCTACCACCTCGTCGGTCATCTCCACGAAGGTGTAGTGTCCCAAAATGGCCTGCAGCTTGATCTCATAGACTATAGTCTTGCCCGCATACTCGCCGTAGCCTTCCTGCTCGGCAAGCTGCCCCTCGGCAAACACGGTATCCCCCACGCATATGCCGCGAAGTGCGGCGTTTATCCAATCGTAATAGCCGTTTCCGTCAACCAACAGAAGATACTGCGGCGACTCGGGCGGTGCCGTATCCACCACCTCGCCGTCCACGCGGCCCACGTAGCTGATCGACAGATAGTCGTAATCCTCGGTCACACGGCTTACGGGCTCCCCGTACTCCTCGTAGCTTGAAAGGCCCGCCTTAAATTCCTCGATCGCACGCTCCACGTCAGCGTCGGTCACGCGCTTGACCTCAAGCTCAAAGGGAAGCGATGTATAGTCGCCAAGCTTGATGTAACGCGAAAGCTTCAAGCTCGAAAGATCCATCGGCTCGTTGGGATCTTGCTTCTCCCCACACGCGACAAAGGCCGAGAGCGCGAGCAAAAGCATCAACATAAGTGCAAGCGTTCTAAAAATCGTCTTTTTCATTTCCTGTCCATTCCTTTCCGCAAAAAAATAACTCAATCGAGGCATGCTTTGTCATGTTTCGATTGAGTCATTTTTTGTAAAACAAGGCTTACGCGTCCTGCTTTACAATTTCTTTGCCGTCGTACGAGCCGCAAGCCTTGCAAACGCGGTGTGCAAGAATGTATGCGCCGCACTTGGAGCACTTCACCATGCCCGGCAAATTCAGTTTGCTGTTATTCGAACGTCTCTTGTCTCTACGAGCTTTAGAGACCTTTTTCTTTGGTACTGCCATTGAACTACACCTCCTTGAATTCTATACGCATCGGTATTATTATATACTCATTTTTCGGGATTGTCAAGTAATTTTTTCAAAACAGCGAGCCGCGGGTCGATTTCCTTGGTCGGACAGCCGCAATCTCCGTCTTTTTTCGGTTTTCCGCATCTTTGACAAAGCCCTTCACAATCCTCTCGGCAGAGGATCTTTTTCGGGAACAGAAGCACAAGCGTCTCCAAGATCTCGTCGTCTACGTCAAGCTTACCGTCCTCATCGAGAACCGCGTATTCGTCTACGCTTTCCTCCAGCTTGTCCTCGTCGATCGCACCCTTGGTGACCACCGTACGCTCAAAGACCTCGCGAAATTCGCCCGATACCTCGTCAAGACATCTGGCGCACTCGGCCACATACGGCACCGAGATCGAAAGCGACAGGCGCATATAGCCCGCGTTATCCGTAACCTCGCCGCACGCATGAAGGTCCTCGCAAAAGCGAACGCCGTACATTTCGTCGGGCGTTAAACGGTAATCCACCGCGATCCGCTTCACCTCACCGCGAAGCATCGGCTTCAGATCCAACGTCATATCGGCACCTCACTTTTTCCTGTTTCCGCAAAGCGACATGGTATATTATACAACAACCCTCGCCCCTTGTCAAGTGCTTTTCCAAAAAAAGTTTCACCTCCCCTGACGCCGCCGCAAACATCACGGCGGCGTTTTCGGAGTGTATACGCGACAATCGAAGCTTGCCTACATATTATGGCATTCATTTGAATGCTTGTCAAGCATTTGTTTGAATGCCGTGGTATAATTGTTACAATAAACAAAATTCTTTTTTATTTTCAAAAGAAAACGGAGAAAAATTATGTATCTTTACCAAAGACTTCGCGACCTCAGAGAAGACAAGGATGAAAAACAGGAGAGCATAGCACGCGTTTTAAAGATCACCCGCCAGCAATATCAGCTTTACGAAAGCGGCAAACGCGAGCTTCCCATGCACCATTTTGTCACCTTGGCCAAATATTATAACGTCTCCCTCGACTACCTCGCAGGCCTTACCGATACACCAAAAAAATTATTCGATAAATAAGCGCACACAAATTTTGATTTATCGGTCTGTTTATGTGGGGCGTTGCCCCACACCCCACCAGCCTGCCCCAAAAGGCTGGGCGAAAACTTTTCTCGCATGGGTACGCTTAATCTTTACGTCATTTTGGGACGAAAAACGCCTCAGCGTTTTTCGTCAGCGCAAGGCTAACACGCCGAAAAAGAAAGCTCGCTTTCTTTTCGGTGATATAATACCTTTATTGGTAGACGTAACAAATTGGGGTTTGCGTAGCAAATTTGCGGTGTTTAGCCGCAAAACCAATTTGTTAACCGAGGTCGCGAAGCGAACTCGTGCGCTCTCGGCCGTCTCCCCAGACGGCCTCAAAATGAATCGGACATCGGCACTTGCGTTCGTTTTCGCGTAATCGTTCGCAGCTTCGCAATACCAAAACCCATTTTGCCCTCTGCAAAAATTTTTGAGGGTTCCAAGGGAACTTTTTTCAAAAAGTTCCCTTGGTGTCTCCCCCTAACATCAATTTACATATTTCCCACCCCATCGCACAAACTAACAAAAACGTTTGCAAGGAGAAATATGTATAAAATTCTTCACGTCATCACCGACAAAAATATCGGCGGAGCAGGCGTTCTCACACTCTCGCTTCTTCGACACACCGATCGCACGCGCTTCGCGCCCGTCGTGGCACTTCCGTGTGACAGTCTGCTTCTGCCGCGCGCCCGCGCGCTTGGCGTACGCGTCTGCCCTCTGCCCCCCTCGGCCGACGGGACGCTCGCCCTCGCCGCGCTGCCCGAAATGCTCCGCATTCTTTGGCGCGAAAAGCCCGATCTCCTTCACACCAACGCCGCCCTTTTCGCGCGGCTTGCCGCCCTTCCCTTTCGGCGCATGGCGTGCGTAGACACCAAGCACTGCTGTTTTCCGCCCTCACCTCTGCAAAAAAGCGCGCCCGCTCGCCTTATCAACCGCGCGCTTGAGCGCGCGTCGGAGGTTCGCTATATCCTGACCGCCGAGGCCGCACGCGGCCCCCTTCTTCTTTGCGGCAGCTCCCCCTCGCGCGCCACGGTCATATGTGGCGGTGCCGAGCGAGTGCCGCGGCTTGACGAGGCAAAAAAAGAGGCACTCCGCGCCTCACTCGGTATCCCCAAAGACGCTTTTGTGGTCGGCTACGCCGCGCGCGTGGAGCGCGGCAAGGGACACGAGCATCTTTTGGCGGCGGCAAGGCTTCTCTCAAACCGCAAGGACATCTTCTTTCTCGCCGTAGGCGGCGGCTCGCTCCTGCCCGCGCTCCAAAAGGCCGCGCGCGGCATGAAAAACCTCGTCTTCGCGGGCTTTCGCGCGGACATCGGAGAAATTATGAACCTTTTTGACTTGAACCTCAACCTCTCCTACCTCTCCGAGACCTCGCCCCTCTCGCTTTCCGAGGGCATGAGCCTCGGTATTCCCATCGTCGTCACGCGCATCGGCGGCAACGCCGCCATGGCCAAGGGGTGCGGCATCGTTCTGCCGCCGCGTAATCCGCGCGCACTTGCCGACGCGATCCTGCGCCTTGCCGACGACAAATCCCTCTATACCTCGCTTTCTTCGGGCGCACGCCGCCGCTACCCCCACTACTCCGCACCCCACATGACCGCCAAAACCGAAGCACTCTATCTTTGGTTGCTGAAACACAAATAAAGCTTCAAATTTTGATTTATCGGGGAGTTACGCTTGGGGAACTTTTTGAAAAAAGTTCCCCAAGACCCCTCAAAAACTTTTCTGGAATTTTTCACTACAAAGTTTGCAAAAACTTTATTGGAAAGGGGCT
>SVRO01000055.1 GCA_015064795.1 Oscillospiraceae bacterium
GACGGCGCCGCACTCGTAGAGGCAATTTTGGGGAAGTGAGGAGAGAACGGTCGCTTTTTAGAAAAAAGCTCCGCAAAAACTTTCATGGCGAGACTGTGCCTTACTATGAAATTTGCAAAAAATTTATTGCAAGTTTTTTCTGAGTCATTTTGAAATTTTCTCGCAAAGCGAGAAAATTTCAAAATGACGTAAAGTATGTGCAAACCCATGCGAGAAAAGTTTTCGCCCAGCCTTTTGGGGCAGGCTGGTGGGGTGTGGGGCAGAGCCCCACGCCGTACCCTGCGGTATTCTCTTTGCAAAATCCTTACGAAAGGTAGGTAGAAATATATGGCAAAACCCATTGTAGCAATCGTAGGACGGCCCAACGTGGGCAAGAGTACGCTATTTAACAAATTGATCGGCGAGCGTCGCTCGATCGTGGAGGACACGCCGGGCGTTACGCGCGACCGCATTTACGGCGAGTGCGAGTGGTCGGGGCGGCGTTTCTCGGTCATTGACACGGGCGGTATCGAGCCCAAGACCGACAATATCATCCTGCAGCAGATGCGCGTGCAGGCCGAGCTTGCCGTCGAGACGGCCGACGTGATCGTCTTTCTCTGCGACGTGCATACGGGGCTTACGGCCGACGACCGCGAGATCGCGGTCATGCTCAAAAAGAGCGGCAAGCCGGTCATTCCCGCGGTCAACAAGTGTGACCGTGTCGGTCAGCCTCCCTTTGAATTCTACGAATTCTACGAGCTTGGCTTTACGGAGGAGCCGATCGCGGTCTCGTCGGTACACGGAAGCGGCACGGGCGACCTTCTGGACGCGGTGCTTGCACATCTGCCTGCCGAGGAGGGCGAGGAAGAGGAGGACGATCGCGTAAAGGTTGCCGTGATCGGCAAGCCCAACGCGGGCAAGTCCTCGATCATCAACAAGATCCTCGGGGATAACCGCCTGATCGTTTCGGACATTGCGGGCACCACGCGCGACGCCATCGACACGCAGTTTGAGAACGAGACCGGCAAATACACCTTTATCGACACGGCGGGCATTCGCCGTCAGGCCAAGATCAACGACAAAATTGAAAAATACAGCGTTCTGCGCGCCAATATGGCGGTCGAGCGCGCCGACGTCTGCCTTCTTATGATCGACGCGGGCACGGGCATCACCGAGCAGGACGAGAAGATCGCGGGCATCGCGCACGAGGCGGGCAAGCCCACCATCATCGTGGTCAATAAGTGGGATACGATCGAAAAGGACAACGGCACCGTGAATGCCTTCAACGACAAGATTCGTACCGCACTTGCCTATATGCCCTACGCACCCATTCTGTACGTTTCGGCCAAGACCGGTCAGCGCATCCAGAATCTTTTCGAGCGCATACAGTACGTCTACGCGCAGTCGACGCTCCGTATCTCGACGGGTATGCTCAACGACGTGCTCGCGGAGGCGACCATGCGCGTCCAGCCCCCCACCGACAAGGGTCGACGCCTCAAGATCTACTACATGACGCAGATCGCCGTGGCACCGCCCACCTTCGTCATCTTCTGCAACAAGGCCGAGCTTTTCCACTTCTCCTATCAGAGATACCTCGAAAATTGCCTGCGCGATACCTTCGGCTTCGTCGGTACGCCCATTAAGCTCATTATCAGACAAAAGGGCGAGGAGTAAGGGAGACGAGGGGAACGCCAAGGGAACTTTTTAAGAAAATACGAGTTCGCTTCGCGACCTCGGTTAACAAATTGGTTGCGTCACTAAAAGTGCCGCATTTGCTTCGCAAACCCCAATTTGTTACAGTTCCCTACCACCCTCAAAAACTTCTCTAAAAAATTTTATTACAAAGTCTGCAAAAGCAATATTGTAAGGGGTTTTTCGAGTCATTTTGAGGCCGTCCCAAAATGACGTGAAGTTTAAGCAGACCCATGCGAGAAAAGTTTTGATCAAACTTTTTGGGGAGTTTGCGGGGCGTGGGGCGGAGCCCCACATAAGTTCCGTCTCAATGTGAATCTATCAACCTCAAAGGAGGATTGTTATGTTTATTGATAAAATTAAAATTTATTTAAAGGCGGGCAACGGCGGCAACGGCGCGGTTGCCTTCCACCGCGAAAAATACGTTTCGCACGGCGGACCCGACGGGGGTGACGGCGGACACGGAGGAAACATTGTGTTCCGCGTGGACAAGGGAGCAAACACCCTGCTTGCCTTCCGCTACAAGCGAAAGTTTGTGGCGGCCAACGGCGAGGACGGCAAGGGCTCGAAGTTCCACGGCGCGACGGCCGACGACCTCATCATTCTCGTGCCCGAGGGCACGCTGATCAAGGAGGTTGAAAGCGGCAAGGTCATTCACGATATGTCGGCCGACGGCGGCGCGGACTTCATCTGCTGCCGCGGCGGTCGCGGCGGCTTTGGCAACCGCCATTTTGCCACGGCCACGCGTCAGCTTCCGCTCTTTGCCAAGAATGGCACCAAGGGTGAGGAGAAGGAGGTCGTGCTGGAGCTGAAAATGATCGCGGACGTCGGTCTTATCGGCTACCCATCGGTTGGCAAGTCCTCGATTTTGGCGCGCATCAGCGCGGCGCGACCCAAGATCGCGGAGTACCACTTTACCACCCTTTCGCCCAACTTGGGCGTGGTCTCCACGGGTGAGGAGAGCGGCTTTGTGGCCGCCGATATCCCCGGTCTTATTGACGGTGCGGCCGAGGGCGCGGGACTTGGACACGAGTTTCTTCGCCACATCGAGCGTTGTCGCCTGCTTTTGCACGTCGTGGACATTGCGGCGCTCGAATGCCGCGATCCCATTGAGGACGTGAAGGCCATCAACCGCGAGCTTGCGGCCTATTCGGACATTCTCGCGTCGCGTCCGCAGATCATCGTGGCCAACAAGAGCGACATGGTGGACATGGACTCGGACGCCGTGAAGGCCTTTGAAGCCTTCGTGGACGAAAACGAATGGGAGCTGGTCTACGTTTCGGCCATCACGGGCGACGGGTTGAGGCAGCTCATACACACCACGGCCGAGCGATTGTCGCTCCTGCCGCCCACCGAGATCTTTGAGAGCGAGGTCGAGGCCTCGACCGTGGCCGTTAAGGAGGGGGCCGAGGACATCACGATCCGCTTTGAGAAGGGCAAGTACATCGTCGAGGGCGATTGGATCTACAACTTGATGGGCCGCATCAACTTCGACGACTACGAGTCGCTGGGCTACTTCCAGCGCACGCTTGCCTCGTCGGGTGTTTTTGAGCGATTGGAGAATGAGGGCTGTCGGGACGGGGATACCGTTTCGATCTACGACTTTGAATTTGATTACGTGAAATAAGATGAAAAAAGCATTGATTCTTTCCTGCAATACGGGGCAGGGACACAACACCGCGGCGCGTGCCATTCTGGCCGAGCTTGAGGCGCGGGGCATCGACTGTGAGATGCGGGACGCGCTCTCCTTTGCCTCGCAATTTATTTCGGACGCGGTCTGCGGCATTTACAATAAAGCGACCATCCATATTCCCGGCGTACTTGGCGCGGGCATTTCGACCGCGAAGCTGACCGACAAGGTCTTTAAGAAAAATTCGCCCTGCTACGTGGCGAATCTTCCGTACGCCGCCAAGCTCTTCCGCTACATCAAGGAAAACGGCTTTGACACGGTCATCATGCCGCACGTTTTTCCTTCCGAGGCACTCACGTGGGCCGAGCGTCGCTTGCCCGACGTGGACGATCTTCGCACCTGCTTCGTGGCGACCGACTATTGCTATCCGCCCTTCCTCAGCGATACCGAGCTCGATCTCTACTTCATTCCGCACGAGGATCTGCGCGAGAGCTTCATTGAGGCAGGCGTTCCGCCCGAGAAGATCGTGGTGGCGGGCATTCCCGTGGCCGCCGATTTCCGCGCACCCTTGACCAAAGAGGAGGCGCGTGCGCAGCTCGGGCTCCCTACGGACGAGAAGCTCCTTCTGGTGATGACGGGAAGCATGGGATACGGCAACACCGAGGCACTCGTGGCGCAGCTTATGGAGAAGCTCCCGCCTAAAACACGCGTGTATGTTATGGGCGGCAATAACGAGAAAATGAAAAAAGCACTCCGCACCGCGCACGCGGGCGATGAGCGGCTTACGGTGCTGGATTTTACCACCGAGGTCAGCCGCTATCTTGCGGCCAGCGACCTGCTCTTTTCCAAGCCGGGCGGACTTTCGTCCACCGAGGCCATCGTGCGCGGCATCCCGCTTCTTCACACGCGGCCGATACCGGGCTGGGAGCAGGAGAATATTAAGTTCTTCCGTGCACACGGCATGGCAGATTACGGCGAGGACGAGGAGTCGCTTGTGACCAAGGCCCTCTTTTTGCTGGCCAATCCGCACAGGTGTGAAGAAATGGTGGAGGCGCAGCGGCAACACGCCAAGCCCTTTGCGGCGCGCGATATCGTGGACGCTTTGCTGGCGAGCGAGCGTACATGAGGTCGCTCGGGCTTTATCTGCACATCCCGTTTTGCAAAAGCAAATGCCGCTACTGCGACTTCTGCTCCTTTCCGCAGAAGAACGGCGCGGCCGTCGAGGCCTACCTTGCCTCGCTCTCGCATGAGATCGCCGCATACGGACGGATGTGCGGTGCATATACTGTAAATACCGTGTATTTCGGGGGCGGTACGCCCACCTATCTTTCGGCCGAGCAGCTGGCCTCCCTTCTTTTGACGGTGCGTGAGCATTTCGCGGTGTCCGAGGACGCCGAGATCAGCACCGAATGCAATCCCGCCACGGTAGATGTGGCGGCGCTCACCACGCTTCGCCGCGCGGGCTTTGATCGCCTCAGCATTGGGGCGCAGAGCCTTTCGGACGGCGAGCTTGCGCTTCTGGGGCGCGCGCACAGCGCGGCGGATTTTCGGGCGACCTTCCTCGCGGCTCGCGAGGCGGGCTTTGAAAACATCAGTGTCGACCTTATGTTCGGGATCCCTTCGCAGACGGTCGATTCCTTCCGCCAAACGCTTGAGGGGCTTGTGGCTTTAGGGCCTGAGCATATTTCGGCCTATGGTCTTAAAATTGAGGAGGGAACGCCCTTTTGGCGTGAGCTCGAGACGCTTGCTCTGCCAAACGAGGACGAGGAGCGGCAGATGTATATGGACGCGGTGGACTTTCTCGCCGCTTGGGGCTATGCACGCTACGAGATCAGTAATTTTGCGAAGATGGGTTACGAGTCGCGGCACAATCTGCGCTATTGGGAGAGGGAAGACTATCTCGGCATGGGGCTTGCGGCTTACTCGTGTCTTGGTTTTGACCGATTTTCAAACACCTGCGACCTATCAAGCTACCTTTCGGGTGAGCGCGTGGCCGACCGCGAGACCGTGAGCGCACACGACGCGCTTTGCGAGGCGATCATGCTTGGCATGCGCCTCGAAAAAGGCGTGAATTTCTCGGCACTTGCTAAAATCCACGGCGACGCGGCGTGGGATTACCAAAACCACCTTGCCAAATACGAAAAGGGCGGCTTCGTTCGCAAAACCGACCACGGCTTCGCCTTCACAAGCGAGGGAATGTACGTCAGCAACGCCATCCTTTCGGAGATTTTGGATTTTGAGTGAGCGATAAATTGATGTTTGTAGGGGAGTTACGCTTAGGGGACTTTTTGAAAAAAGTCCCCTAAGAACCCCCAAAAACTTTTCTGGAATTTTTACGACAAAGTCTGCAAAAGCTTTATTGTAAGGGGGCTCCAAGTCATTTTGGTTCTTCTCGCTAAAGCGAGAAGAACATATACGCCGCGAGCCACGCGGCAGACAAAGAGAGCTCGCTCTCTTTTCTGCGCGTGAGCTACACGCGGCTCAAAATGACGTAAAGTATGTGCAAACCCATGCGAGAAAAGTTTTCGCCCAGCCTTTTTTCAAAAGGCTGGCGGGTTCCAAGGGCAGAGCCCTTGGCGTCCCCACCGATAAATCAAAATTTGAAATATTTGTCGTTGGAGGCAAAAACGCAGAAACCCATTGACATTTGGGGAAAAATATTGTACAATAAATCTGTAGAAAGCAAATCCGAGGGGGAAAGAAGCATGGATGAAAATATGATAGCTGACGAATACTATACACTGACCGACGAAGACGGCAACGAGCTGAAGTTTGAGCTGATCGCCAAGGCGGAGCTGAAGGGAACGCAGTATTTTGCGTTTGTGCCTGCCGAGGAGGATGACGACGGCGAGGAGGGAATTCTCGAGTACACCATTCTCAAGTCGGTGATGGAGGACGGCGAGGAGATGCTTGTGTCGGTAGACGATGACGACGAGTTTGACGACGTAGCCGACTACTTTGACGATCTCTTTTCCGAGGAGATCGACTACGACGCGGGCAGCGAGAACTAATTTCGAAACGATCATCCTGCTTAGTGCGTGATGACCGGGTAAATGGACCTACAGTTGAATTAAAGGAGTCCGGACAAAGTTCCGTGGTGGTTTGCAGACCTCCCCTTTGCAAAGCGATCGACTTGTCTCGCTTGCACAAGGGACGTTGGGAGCAGTAAAGCCAAGGACAGGACACCGCCTTGCACGGCAGGGTTTCTATCTTCCCGATCACACGGCTCGGTGGGAGTCTCTGAAAAAGCAAAAGGACGGAATTTCCGTCCGCAGATACTGACAAAGGGTTCAGAACTTTCGTTCTGAACCCTTTGTCAGTAATTGAAAGAAGCCGCTCACGGCTTCTTTTTTGTTTTTATGCTTTCCCAATACTGCTCGGACGCGCTTTCTTGGCGGTTTTTGCCGAAGCTGTAGTAGGTCTTTCCCGCAAGGTCCTTGGGGAGATACTGCTGTGCCACATAATGATTTTCAAAGTCGTGGGGGTATTTGTAGCCCTGATACAAGGGGCTTTGCAGGTGCTTGGGCGGCGTTACGCCGAGTCCTGCTTGCACGTCGGCCGTGGCATCGTTGATGGCGCAGTAGGCCGAATTGGATTTGGGCGAGGTGGCAAGCAGAATGGCCGCGTGTGCCAGCGGAATGCGCGCCTCGGGCATGCCGAGCTCCTTGGCCGACTCCACGCACGCACGCGTTACAGCGGCGGCGAGTGGGTAGGCAAGTCCCACGTCCTCCGACGCGATGACCTGCAAGCGACGGCAGACCGAGATCAGCTCGCCTGCCTCGAGAAGCTTGGCCAAATAAAAGGCGGTGGCGTCGGGATCCGAGCCGCGAATGGATTTTTGCAGGGCGGAGAGCAGGTCATAATGTGTGTCGTCGCTGAAATTGCCGACGCCCGAGCGGAATTGCTCGACGGCGGCCTCGTCAATGACCGCATCGGCGGCGTAGTAGGCGTTCTCCAAAAGTCCGATGGCGCGGCGGACGTCACCCGACGTCATGCGCGCGATCTTAAGGAGAACGTCGTCGGCGGCCGTCTTTTGCGTGCCGCCCTCGCGGTTGAGATATTCCAACGCGCGAAAAAGTGCCCCCACACAAGCAGCGGGAGCCACGGGCTTAAATTCAAAAAGCGACGAGCGCGAGATGATCGCATTGTAAACGTAAAAATGCGGATTCTCGGTCGTGGAGGCGATCAGCGTCACTCTGCCGTCCTCAATATATTCAAGAAGCGACTGTTGTTGCTTCTTGTTGAAATATTGGATCTCGTCAATGTACAGAAGAATGCCGCCTGCGCCGAAGATGTTGTTCGTTTCGGCAAGAATGTGATGCACGTCCGACAGTGACGCGGTGGTGGCGTTGAGCTTATGGAAGCTCATGCCCGATTCCGCCGCGATCACGTGGGACGCCGTGGTTTTTCCCGTGCCCGGAGGGCCGAAAAAAATCATGTTGGTAATTCTGCCGTTGCCAACCATACGGCGCACGACGCCGTTTGCGCCAAAAAGGTGATCCTGCCCTACGATATCGTCGAAGGACTTGGGGCGCAAAAGGTCAGCAAGCTGGGCGTTTTTCATGTAAAATTACTGCTTGACGGGGCTAAAGCCTTCGCCATTGTACTCACCAACGGCAAGCGTATCCGAGTCAGCAACCTCGGGCTCGGTGGTTTCGGGCTGGGTGGTCTCGTCGGGCGTAGTCTCGTCGGGCGAGGTCTCGTCGGGCGTGGTCTCGTCGCCGGGCTCGGTTCCGTTATCGGTGGTTTCCGTGCCTGCATCGGGTGTGGTCTCATCGGGCGTATTGTCACAAGCGACGAAGGTGAGACAAAGAAGAACGGCCAGAAGTGCAATCAAAATCTTTTTCATGTTAAAAACTCCTTTTGCTTTTATGAATACAAATCATTTTATCATATTATTTGATTCTTGTCTATAGTTTTTTGTGTTTTTTTTCACATTTTTTGTGCAAATGTCAAGAAGCCGCATGGGGTGAGCTTCGACGTGGCGCTCAAGAAGGACGAAAGCAAGCACGGCCATCATGCCGAAGGGGACGGGCATAAATTCACCGGGGTCGGTCATGGAGTAGAGAAAGAGCGATAGGGCGGTGAGTGCCACGGCGGTGCTGCGCGAGTCGGGGAAGAAGGTCATCAGGCGTGCGCGGATTCCAAGATGGAGGGTATACGCGGCCACGCCGAAAAGCCCCATGCTGCCGAGGATCTGCGGGAAATACATATGATACCAGCAGACACAGCCTGTTTGGTGTGAATAAAGGTCGACGTTGTTTTGCGAAAGAATGCCGACACCAAAGAGGGGGTGCGCAAGGAAATCTTGCGAGGCTCGGCGAAGGAGTCCTGTGCGCGCCTCGCCCAAATCAAGCGTGACGAGCGAATGCGGGAGATTTTCCAAAAATGCCGAAATCTTTTCGCTGTCAAATATCGTAAGAAGGCTTGGAAGGATGGATGCGAGAAGCGAAAGAAGGGCAAGCAGAGCCAGCACGTTGCATAGCTTGGCAAGGCGGCCGTGCCCGCGGCGGAAATAGAATACAAGGCAGAACACAAGCAAGAGCGTGCCGAAAAGAAGCGCGGTTCTTGAGGTGGTAAGGCAAAGCAAGAGGTAGATCCACAATCCGAGTGCGAAGGAAAAGAGCTTCGAGATAAGCGGCCAGCCCTTCTTGCCCGCGAAATAGAAGGGGGCGGGTAGTCCCATGATCATGATATTGGCCAAGGAATTGCGGAAGAAGGTGGTGTTGCGGAAGACCACGAAATCGAAGTCCTCGCCAAAAGCGGCAAGAAGTGTACGAAGCATAATAAACGAGCATATGAGCCCCGTGAAGAGCATCTGCCAGAGAAAATGCTCGTACACGTCGTAATCCTTGAGTCTCTTATAATGCGAGGAAAAGAGCAGATACAAAAGGATCATGCCGAAGGACAGTCCGAAGTAGTAGAAGATATTTTCGGCATTGGCAAACGGCGAGGGATTGGCGCATCCGAGGCCGCCGAGGAGTATGGCTGCACCCGTAGCGAAAAGCCCCGTGAGCGTGGCACCGTTGCGAAGCGGCTTACGATACACCGTCAGGTGAAAAGCAAACGCAAGCGCGGGCGGAATGCCCCACGGGATGATGTAGGGGAGGATGGTCTCCCATTCGTTAAAAAGCGTGGAGCCCTGACACATGACGGCAAGGAAGGGCATCATGGCGGCGGCAAAATCGTCCGACAAAAAGAGGGCGAGTGCGAAAAGCTGTGCGTTTATGACGAGTGCCGTCATGGTATAGTCCGCGCCAAGCGTCGAGAAGATGCAGGCCACGAGTGTGGGGATCAGCATAAAGGAAGGCGAGAGCAAAAAGCCGCGTACCGCGCGAAGCGGCGCGGGAACTCGGCTCATTTTTTCGTTTGCCTTTATGGTGTTGTCGGTAGGAAAAAAGTAAGGACTCGTCATAGCTCTTTCTTTGGTTGACAAATTGATGTTTGTCGGTGACTTTATATGGGGCTCCGCCCCACACCCCGCCAACTTTTGAAAAAGTTGGATCAAAACCTTTCTAGCATGGGTTTGCACAAACTTCACGTCATTTTGGGACGGAGAACCGCGAAGCGGTTGTCCGTCAGCGCAAAGCTTACACGCCGACAAAG
>SVRO01000056.1 GCA_015064795.1 Oscillospiraceae bacterium
TTGGGTCCCTAAGGACACAACGCCAACTCTATTCGCCTCCCGGCGAGTTATATTGCTTCGCAGTGATATTCGTCTTGCGACGAGTGGTATTTGCTACGCAAGTTTATGGGCGAATAGAATATAACTGCTCTGCCTGCAGAGTAATATCACTTTTGCGGTAGCAAAAATATCACGCTGTCGAAGACAGCATTTCACTCAAAACTATCAGGAAATGCGCACTTACTCACCACCGAACGCGGCGGTGCAATAAAAAATAGCCAATATGGATTTTATTCCGTATTGGCTATTTTACTGTCCTTTAGAACCCAACGCCTGCGCCACGGGGTTTTTTATTACGCAAGATTCTTTTTGATATAGTTCATATACACATTCCAATCGTATCGGCTGAGGTAGTGCAATCCGTCGCGGAGATGATAGGAAATATTTCCTTCGGGAAATTGCTCGCCCACCTCGGCGTAGCGGTCGGGGGCGACGAGGCCCTTTTTGCCGAGCTGTTCCCATGCGACCGAGGCGGCGCGACAGGAGAGAAGCTGAGATTCGGGATCGGCCCACCCGTCTCCCACGGCGGCACCCGACAGAAAATGGCGGGGCGCGATGGTGGCGACCAACATATGCTGATCGAAGGTCAAAAGGCTTTCGTCGGCATATTTTTTATAATTCTCGCAGAACCAAAAGGGGAACATGCGGGAGATATCCTTGATATGCTCTCCTTGCTTTTTCCGTGTGATCGCGTCGCCGCTACAGCCTGCATTATTGGCGATAACGAATCGGAAACGCTCGTCAAGAGCTCCCGTTAAAAGCGCGGTCTTTCCCAAGCGGGAGTGGCCGATCACGGCGGCGTTACTCATGTCAAGCGAAGGGTTTGTGGCGGCGTAGTCCAAAAGACGCATATTGGCCCACGCCCACATGGCGATCTTGCCGGGGGCGTTCGGTGCGCGAAGCGTAAGATCGCTCTGTGCTTCCTCTGGCGTGACGATGCCGGCAAGACCGTTGGAAAAATCGCGGTCGTCGGTCGTTACGTCCTGATAAAACATCGAGAGAACGGCAAAACCGTTGTCTATGATCTCCTCAGTGGGAAAATATTTGTCGGGAATGTTTGGCGAAAAATTATTAAAGACGAAGAAGGGGAACTTGCCTTCGCCCACCGGAATGGTAGCCATAAAGGGAAAGGAAAATTCCTTGCCGCCGATCACGGTGTGCGCGATCACCTTGCGGCAGGTGGCTTTTCCCGCAAGGCTTGGGAATGAGCGATAATCGAACGGCATTTCTTCAAACGTGACCGAATCGGGGGCGGGAAGCGGCGTGCCGTATTCCTCGGCAAGCAGAATATCCAAATACTTTCTTCGAACGCTTGCCCATTCTGTAGGGAGAAACGGGAGGATCTCCTTAATACCGCGCTCTTTTAAAATTTTGTGAAGCATACACGCCTCCTTTAAAAAATGGAACGAAATAAGATGCTTTTATTATAAAAATTTGCCCGAAGAATGTCAAGAGGGAACCCGAAAAATAAAAATAATTCGCCAAAAGAGTTGCAATATTCGCAAAAATGGTTGCAATCTTCACAAAAATAGTGTAAAATATAAATATTGTTATAATGGAAAGGTATGCCATGTATCTCAAAAGAAAAAAACTTTCGCCATCGCTTTCCTTAAGCGCTGTGCAAACCGATACATTCAAAACCGAAACGCTTTCGGTATCGATCGTTACGCCGACCGACAGGAAACAATCGCCTGCGTCGCTTCTTGCACTTTCAATTTTAAAGCGAGGAACGCAGAAGTATAAGATGCAACAAGAGATCAATTTGCGTCTTGATGAGCTTTACGCCACGTCGATCTCCCTCAAAACGCAACGTCTTGGCAATGCCAATATTCTCGGCTTTGTCGCCGAGATGCTTTGCGAGGCCTATACCGACGGTAAGACCGATGTTTTCGGCGGTACGCTTGACGTGATCGCTGAAATGCTTTTTCATCCCTTGCAGGAGGAAAACGGAACTTTTCTTGCCCCGTACATCGAGAGCGAAAAGAACAACCAGTGTGACGCCATCGAGGCACAGATCAACAACCCGAGAGCTTACGCCGCCATGCGTTGCCGCGAGATCATGTTTGCAGGTGATCCGTACGGTGTCAATTTGCTTGGTAAGACCGAGGAGATCCGTGCACTGAACGCAAAGGAGCTTGCTGCGTGCTATCACGATTTGATTGGCTCTTACCGCTATGAGATCTTTTATATTGGTCCCAGAAGCATAGAAAACGTAGAAAAGTATCTCAAAGAATACATTCTTCCATATATCAAACAGGAAACTTACAGGGAAGTGGTTCAGACGGTGGCTCCCGATGAAGTGAGCGAAATTCGCCGTGTCACCGAGGATATGCCGCTGGCACAGGGAAAGCTTTCGCTCGGATTCCGCACGGGAGTGAATCTTCAAAGCCCCGATTTTTACGCCATGCTCGTGATGAATGAGATCTACGGCGGCTCGCCAGTCTCCAAGCTTTTTATGAACGTGAGGGAGCGATTGAGCCTTTGCTACTATTGCAGCTCGTCTTACGATATCGTTAAGGGAGCTCTTTTCGTGTCATCGGGTATCTCCCCGCAAAATAAGCCGATGGCCGAGCGCGAGATCTTAAAGCAGCTTGACGAGATCAAGTGCGGAAAGGTCACCACGGCAGAGCTTGAGGCGGCCAAGCATTCTCTTTGCAACAGTTATCGCGCGCTAGCTGATTCGCCGGCACTCCTTGAGGGCTATTACTTTTGTCGTGGCGAGCTCTTGGTGGACTGCACGATCGAGGAATGCATGGAGCGCATACGGGATGTTGTGCTTGATGACGTGATACGTGTGGCCGCAGGTGTTACATTGGATACAGTCTATTTTCTGAACGGCAACGGAGGGGAGAATGAGGATGGTATCGATTAAAAAAGAAAATGCAAAGCTACGCGAGCATTACTATAAAATGCGCCACGCAAGCGGACTCGACATTTATGTATTTCCCAAAAAATTGACTTCGACTTACGCGCTCTTTGCGACCAAATACGGCTCGGTGGACAATTGCTTCCGTCCAAGCGGCGCATCGGAACCGACTACAGTTCCCAACGGCATTGCGCACTATTTGGAGCACCGCATGTTTACCCAAAAGGATGGGAGCGACATCACCGAGCGCTTTTCGGAGTACGGCGCGGATTCCAATGCGTACACGACCTTTACCAAAACCGTGTATCTTTTCAGTTGTACCGAAAATTTTGACGAATCTCTCGGTGCTCTTGTTGACTTTGTGACCGAGCCCCACTTTACCGAGGAGCTGGTGGAAAAGGAACGCGGCATTATCGTGGAGGAGATCAAAATGGGGGAGGACAATCCCTATGATCGTTGCTTTTACGGGCTCCTTGAGGCGATGTACCGCAACCATAGTGTTCGCATCAACATCGCGGGCACGGAGAATTCGGTTTCTGAGATCACGGCGGGTATGCTGAACGACTGTTATCGCGCCTTTTATAATCCCTCCAATATGGCGATCGTGGTTTGCGGCGACGTAACGCCCGAACAGGTCATGTTTACCGTGGAACAACACCTGCCGTATTATTTTGTCTCTTTGGAGACAGAAAGAATATATTTTGACGAACCCAAAGAGGTTTATCAGCCACTTTATGAGGCGTATATGCCGATCGCGAAGCCCATTTTTACTATCGGTATTAAGGATTCCGTACCGTGTGGCGCCGAGGCGCGCATGGCGCGCGACGCGGCCATGCAGATTCTGTGCGAGATGCTTTTTTCGCGTTCGGGAGAGCTTTATAACGAGCTTTTTGAGGATGGCAGGATCTCGCCCGATCTTTCGTACGGGTATTCGATCACCGAGCAGTTTGCATTTCTCACGGTAAGCGGTGAGTCTGACGATCCCGAAGCAGTCTTGGCGCGTATCAAAGGCTATATTCGCGAGAAACAGGCAGAGGGCATTTTCTCGGCGGATTTTGAGCGTTGCAAGCGTGTGATGCTCGCTGAGTATATCAAGGCTTTTGACTCGACCGAGGAGATCGCCAACAATATGATCGATTTTATTTTTGACGGTGGCGATGTTTTCGATTGCTATGAAAAGCTCGAGGCAGTAACGCTTGCAGACGTGGAACACTTGCTTGCGACCGCTTTTGATGAGAATTTTTTCTGTATTTCGATCATTCGTCCCGAGGGGATGAAAAAGGAGGATATAAATGAATAAGGTGACTCTTTCTTTTCCGGGACTTGGTATTGAGAAATTTGTTCTCGATCCCGTGGCCTTTTGGACAGTGCATTGGTACGGCCTTATTATCGTGGTGGGAATGGTGCTTGCCTTCCTTTATGCCACGTGGCGCGCCAAGCAGTTGAATGTAAAAAGTGACCATATGCTTGACCTTGCACTTTTTCTCATTCCGTGTGCCGTGATCGGCGCAAGACTTTATTACGTTTTGACCACGCTTGGTGAGGGGGGATACCATTCCTTCCTTGATGTGATTGCCATATGGAACGGCGGACTTGCCATTTACGGCGGCGTGATCGCGGGCGTGATTACGGTATTTGCGGTCTGTCGTTACAAAAAGCTAAATACGCTCGATATTCTCGACTGCATTGCTCCCGGACTTATTCTGGCGCAGTCGATCGGCCGTTGGGGTAACTTTGTCAATGGCGAGGCCTTTGGCGCGGTCGTTGCCGAGGGATCTCCGCTGTATTTTTTGCGTATGGGCGTGATATCACCTATGTCGATGGAAAAATTCGGAGACGCCATGATGCACTTCGTACACCCGACCTTCCTCTACGAATCACTCTGGAACTTTGCTGGTTTCCTTTTGTTACACTTTTTCTATAAAAAGAAATCCTTTTCGGGTGAGGTTGTGCTTTGGTACGCCACGTGGTACGGCCTTGGAAGAATGATGATTGAGGGGCTCCGTATGGACAGTTTGATGGTAGGTCCGTTCCGCATTTCCCAGCTCGTTGCTTTCGTTTGCTTTATAGGAGGTGCGGCGTGTATTATTACCAAGCGTATTTTGGATCATAAAAAGAAGAAAAACATTGTTTGAAGGAGATAAACATGGCTAAAATCATTGACGGAAAAGCAATTTCGGCACAGGTAAGAGCAGAGCTTGCCGAGGAAACCAAACTCTTTGAGAAAGAAAACGGCTTTTTGCCCGGTCTTGCAGTGGTCATCGTGGGCGATGATCCTGCCTCCCACGTATACGTTCGCAACAAAGGTCGCGCGTGCGACGAGGTCGGTTTCTATTCGGAAACACATAAGCTCCCCAAGGAGACTACGCAAGAAGAGCTGGAGGCACTTGTTGACCGCTTGAATGCCGACGAAAAAATACACGGTATTCTCGTACAGCTTCCGTTGCCGAAGCATTTGGATGAAGAAAAAATCCTCTTGAAGATATCACCTGACAAGGACGTGGACGCCTTCCACCCCTACAATGTCGGAAAGATCATGATCGGAAACTATAGCTTTTTGCCCTGCACGCCTGCAGGCATCATGGTGCTTCTTGAGCGTTCGGGCATTGAGATCACGGGCAAAAAGTGTGTGGTGGTCGGCCGCTCCAATATCGTGGGTAAGCCGATGGCAATGCTTCTTTTGCATGCAAACGGTACGGTTACGGTCTGCCACAGTCGTACGAAGGATCTTGCCGCCGTTTGTCGCGAGGCCGATATTTTGGTGGCCGCGATCGGCAAGGCCGAGTTCTTTGGCGCGGATATGGTGAAGGAGGGAGCTGTCGTGATCGACGTTGGCATGAACCGAAACGCCGAGGGAAAGCTTGTTGGTGACGTGGATTTTGCCGCCGTTGAGCCCAAGGCCTCCTATATTACCCCCGTTCCCGGTGGCGTTGGCCCCATGACGATCACCATGCTGATGAAAAATACGCTGACTGCCGCCAAGCAGGCCGTCAAGAGAGGATAAGATTTGTTTAGTATTCGAATTGCCGATATTACGGTAGAAATTCAAAACCGATACCACTACATTTCCGAGCTTTGTGAGGAATATAAGGTGGAGGGGGAGTCTGCCGATTTTTCGGTATCCGCGACCGAGGCGAATATTGATGAGGAGCTTTCGATCAGCGAGACCGCCGTTCCGCGCGCATACGCCGAGGCCACCTGTATTCATCGACAGATTGCACGCAAATTGGCGCAGTACGACGCCTTTCTGCTTCACTCCGCCGTGATCTCCTGTGACGGCGTCGGATACGCCTTTGCCGCGCGAAGCGGAACGGGAAAAAGCACGCATATTGCGCTTTGGATGAAGAACTTTGGTAGCCGTGTTCGCGTGGTCAACGGCGATAAACCGATCTTGCGATTTATAGATGGTAAATTTCACGTGTACGGTACGCCGTGGAGAGGGAAGGAGTGCCTTGGAGAAAATACCTCTTGTATTCTTGAGGCTCTTTGTTTCTTGGAGCGTGGGGCAAAAAACGAGATCGTTCGTGTGACCAAGGACGAGGCACTCGTTCGTCTCTTTTCGCAGGTATATCTGCCTGAGGATGCTGAGGCGTCGGCCGCCACCTTGGATCTGTTGGATACGTTTATGGAGAAGACACGTTTTTACCTTCTTCACTGCAACATGGAGGACGAGGCGGCTTTGGTTTCTTACGAGGGAATGCATTCGAAAAAGGAGAATGAGAAATGAAAATTAAGAACGGATTTTTGTTGCGTGAGGTGGCGGGAAGCTATATCGTGGTCGCCACGGGCGCGCTTACCAAAAGCTTTGGCGGCATTATCAAGCTGAACGAAACGGGAAGCTTTTTGTGGAAATGCTTGTCGGAGCATACCGACAAGGATGGTCTTGTGGAAGCACTTACCAAGGAGTATGACGTTTCACGCGAGATTGCCGAGAGTGATGTTTCGGCTTTTGTAAAAACATTACTTGACGCGGGTGTGATCGAGGAGTAATTCGTTTGCCTATTTTGTCCGAAGGGAGATAACGATGTACGAAAGAGAAAAAAATCTGAAAAGCCTGTTTACACGCATTGCGGTTGTATTACTTTTTCTGATTTTATTTTTTAACATTTACAGTATTGCATACGTAGGATGCGATTTGCTTATTACCGCTTTTCCGAGCGTGATATGGGTCGAGTGCGCGGCCGATCTGTTTTGTTCCTTTTTATACTTGCTTTCCTTTTTGGCTCCCGTTTGGATTTTTTATGGGCTTTCGCAGGGAAAGGAAGCGCAAGCTGTTGACTTTTCCGTAACGCTTCCGTGTTCGCATACCTTTTTCAAAACAATTTCTATACTTTTCGTCTCTCTTGGTACGATCATTGCGGCATCGTATTTGAACTCGTGGCTTATTCCGTCTTTTTCGTCGACTGGAAGTGTAGAGATCGATCACCCGTATCAGCTCGTTCTCCTTATGTTTTCCAGCGCAGTTATCCCTGCATTTGCGGAGGAGCTTTTGTTTCGCGGCGTGATCCTTGCTAATCTCAAGCCTTTCGGAAAGGGAATGGCGGTTCTTGTCAGCGCGCTTTTGTTCGGACTCATGCATATGAATCTCTCGCAATTTTTTTACGCTACAGTTGCTGGCGTGGTTCTCGGCCTCGTGTATATGGCAACAAATTCTCTCTGGCTTTGCATTTTGATCCATTTTGCAAACAACATGTTCAGCGTACTTGAAAACTATGTGTTTCAGATTGTTCCGTCGCAAAGAGCAGGGCTCATTTGTATGTTGGCAGAGCTTGTGATATTTGCGGTCGGTCTTCTGTCTGCTTTGATTTATTGGCTGACCAAAAAACAGGGAAGACACACAGAACGAAAGACGGCCATCTTTGGCTTGGATACGGGAGTGCGAAACTTAGTGGAAGGACATCGTGTGGCAAAGCTTTTCTTCTGTCCCGCTATGATCGTTTACGTAATTTCCGCGGTGGTAAACATGGTGTACGTGCTTTTGGCACAGTATGGAGCGTCATGACGGAGCGCGATATTTTTTGGATGAAAGAGGCGTTGGCACTTGCCGAAAAGGCGGCCGCGCGCGGTGAGGTGCCCGTGGGTGCCGTGATCGTGCGTGGGGAAGAAAAAATTGCCGCCGCCTTTAACGATCGGGAAAACGGCATGGACGCCACGGCGCATGCCGAAACCATGGCCATCCGCGAGGCCTCTATGAAGCTTGGCAGATGGCGTCTTGAGGATTGCGAGCTTTATGTAACGCTTGAGCCTTGTCCCATGTGTGCGGGTGCAATCGTCAACGCGCGTATTGGGCGGGTGGTATACGGAGCCAGGGATGCTTGCGGCGGTGCATTGGGAAGCGTTTTGGATCTGAGATGCTATCCACTTTGCGCAAAGCCCGAGGTAACGGGTGGCGTGCTCTCGAACGAGTGTGCGGTACTTCTTTCACGCTTTTTTGAGGATAAAAGAAAAAAGCGAAAAAAAATCGAAAAAAAATAAAAAAGGTATTGCTTTTTTTCTGCCGATGTGGTATAATAGCCAAGTCAACGGCAGATGGAGGCATAGCTCAGCTGGTTAGAGCGCTACGTTGACATCGTAGAGGTCATTGGTTCGATCCCAACTGTCTCCACCATAAAACAAACGCCGCATTCTCACGAATGCGGCGTTTGTTTTATTATTCATTAATCTTGCATGGAGATTTTGAATGAATGATGGAGCCACTTAGATGTTTCTGTAAAAACAACGTTGAATAAAGAATATATAAATTTATTGTGAAATCACATTTCTTTTGTGTAAAAGGCCAAAAACAACTTGATAAAGTGGCAAAAATATGGTATATTATATACTGTGAAAACCGAATTCACCAATAAAAAGACCGAATTTCCTATTGACGAAATGCAAAAAATGTTTTTTACGGAATCGTGCATTTGTAAGAGGAGATGATTGTATTTCAAATGATCTTGCTGGGCAAGGCTTTTTTGTGAATGTAGTGTTTGATTACAAATTGGTTTGGTTGCGATTAACGCTTTCTATAAAATTTGAAAAGGAGTATGGGCATGAAAAAGAACAAAATTCTCTCGTTTTTGGCGCTTTTCCTCTCGGTCGTTATGCTGATAGGCTGTCTGCCGTTCGGTGTATTTGCCGTGGAAGGAAAAGCGGCATCTGCGGAGGAATATCGCGGCTCGACCATGAGCGAGGACGAAAATGGCGTCGAGATCTATGACGCGCTGGCGCAGTACCGCGCCAAGAGTGCGAAGGACGTCCTGCTTTCGACCGACTATTACGTCGATCATGCGGCGACCTCCACGTCTACCAACTCGGTGCTCGACACGCGCTATCCCGACCTTACGGTCGACTGGGCGCTCTACTATGACCCGAGCATTGCGGGCACGACAGTTGTCGTCAAGCAGGGTCTTTCGGAGATCAACTCGGTCTCCTATGTGGACGCTGAGGGCAACGTGACCACGGGCAAGTCTCCGAAGGAGCTCACCGCAAGTAACGGCGGCGACGAGACCTACGGGGCAGGCTACGGTGAAAACGCCGCAGGCGAGACCACGGTACATTATAAGGAAAAGAACATTCTTTTCTATCTGATCAATCACTCCTGTAGCGCGAGAATCGGTCAGGAGGACGACGTTTCGATCCTTTCGGACTACATTGCAGAGGGCTATCTCGTTGTGGTTCTTGATTTCAAGAACCATGCAAACGCAGTGACGCCTTATATTGAGCAATCTCTCACGGCGGCGCGAGGTCTCTTTACGAGCGGCAATAGTGGCAACGAGGTAAGCGACCTTACCGACAGCAGCGGCAAGGCGATCGCGACCTCCATTCACTTCTTTTATTTCCTTCCCGAGGGCTGCCGCTTAGCGCGCGACATCTGGTACTTTGACCCGTCCATCTGGGGACTCAACGGCTTGATGGAGGAGCATGTAAAGGCTTGGAACAGTAC
>SVRO01000057.1 GCA_015064795.1 Oscillospiraceae bacterium
TAAAAAGTACACAGCAGTTTTTCATATAACAAAAACAGCTTGAGAGGTGAGAGATTTCTGACATAATTTAGACGAAAGGCACCACTTACTATTTAAGGAACAAGTCCTAAAATAGAGTGGGAATAAAATCCAACTGCTTTGGAGGTTCCCGTAATGGCAAAGCGAATGTTATCGGTTTTACTTTTGATTTTCATTGTTTTTCTTCTATCGGGATGTAACAAGAATGATTGGAAAGGAGACGCAATGAAGTTTAAATTTGAAGCATTACAGGATGACGATCTGATCGGCGGAAGCTCGTATTTTATGGATTTTGGCATCATGGAATCGCAGGAGGATGCCGCGATTGCAGAAGGAAAGCTTCTTTCTGCCTTTGGTGAACCTGAATTCACAAGCGAAAATTACGAAAACCCCTTCAGTTATATCATTCGCGCCACGGCCGAGGGCGGCGAAAGCGTAATACTGTCCATTTACGGCGCAGGCGTTGTCCATATCGGCGCCAAGCAGCAGGATGAATTTGCCGAACAGGCGGCAACCGCGCTCATAGAATACGTAAATGCTTTTGAACCCACGGACTATAGCCGCACCGTTTATTACCTAGATTGCGATCTGCAGCTCGATATTCAGGTAAAGGACGGCAAGGTGACGATCGACCAATCTCCAATATCGGAAGAAAAGGTAAACGAGCTGATTAACGAATGGTATAAATAAATTTCAGTAATACCAATTTGATACAGTTTTTTGCAAATTCCATACCCAAACGGATCACCCCTAAAACATTACAGTGGCTTGAAACCCCTTGTTTTAAGCCACTTTTTCAAAAATAAAATCTGTGAGGACAACGTATGAACAAAAAATTCAGCAAATTCTTTTACGTCTCCGTACATATTTTGGAATATCTGATCGCCGTGCTTACCATGGTGGTTCTCATCGGTATGCTGGCCTTTGAAATCTACAAGATGTTCACAACCGACGGCTATTTTGCTTCGGCCGATACCTATCTGAAAAGCATTCTGACCATCGTTGTCGGCCTTGAGTTCGTGCGAATGCTCATCAACCTCACCCCCGCGAACACGCTGGAGGTACTGATCGTGGCGATCGCGCGTCAGGTCATCGTCAACCACGAAAGCGCCCTGAGTAACATCGCCTGCGTGCTTTGCATCGGCGGCCTTTTCGCCATTCGCAAGTTTCTTATTTCGAAAAACGACTTCAAAAAGGAACTGTCCGAGGACGGCGAGGGGGATAACACCCCCATCCTGTAACGCATAGACAATTCGTGCCTTTTTCCAAAAAATTGTTGACAATTTGACCCTGCCGTGTTAAAATAATTACAGAGTGATGAACAAATATTCACTAAACAATAAAGAAAGGAGTTTTCTCATGAAATATTGTGTTCATTGTGGTGCAGAGCTCCACGACGAAGCCGTGATCTGCGTGAAGTGCGGATGCAGTGTTGAGCCGCCGAAGTCCGCAGAAGTCGAAACCGTCAACGATACGCTCAGCATCGTCATCAAGGTATTCCTCATCATCGGTTGCATTGCACAGGGGTGGATGATCCTCCCGCTTGCATGGTGCCTTCCCATCACCATCTCGATCTTCACCGCGTTCAAGAACAAGCGTCCGATCGGAACGGGACTTAAGGTGTGCGCTCTTCTGTTTGTAAACTTGATCGCAGGTGTATGCTTGCTTTGCGCAGACAATAACGACTGATAAGATAAAAAGCATAAAGGAGTTACGGTTATGAAATACTGTTCGAAATGTGGCGCCGAGATCCATGACGAAGCCGTAATCTGTATGAATTGCGGATGCAAGATCGGTGCCGACGCCCAAAAGCCCGCTTGCCAGCTTAAGACCAACCGCGGCATGATCAAATTCATTCTGCTTTCGGCCATTACGTTTGGCATTTACGGCATTGTTGTCATGTCGGCCATCAGCTCTGACATCAACATGATTGCCGGCAGATACGACGGCAAAAAGACCATGCACTTCTGCCTGCTTGCTTTCATCTTCTCGTGGCTGACCTTTGGTATTGCTCCGATCGTTTGGTATCACAGAATTTCCGCAAGAATCGGCGCAGAGCTCAGAAGACGCGGCATCGCTTATAGCTTTGGTGCAGGCTCCTTCTGGGGTTGGGAGGTGCTTGGAAGCCTTATTTTCGTCGGTCCGTTCATCTATTTGCATAAGCTTTGCAAGTCCATGAACCTGCTGGCCGAACACTATAACGTAAACGGTTGATATATTTTAACAATAAAACCCCCGCTATGCGGGGGATTTTTTTCGAGCTTCAAGCTATAACTCTTATCTGCTCTGATTGTTGCTCTGACGGTTCTGACTGTTGTTGTTCTGACTGTTGTTATTCTGGCTGTTATTGTTCTGGCTATTGTTATTCTGGCTATTGTTGTTCTGACTGTTGTTGTTCTGGCTATTGTTGTTCTGGCTATTGTTGTTCTGATTGTTGTTCTTGTTTTGGTAATCGTTGTTCATAGCTTTTCTCCTTAAATAAGTTGTAAATATAGTTTGTCTTATTGTTTGAAAAACATACATAAACCTTTTTAAAACGTATTGCGTTTTTATTTTTCTTATGTTATAATACGTTTGAGTAAAAACGGAAGGGAGAAAACAATGAAAAAAGCAAGTAATATCATCTGGGGTATCGTACTGATCGTGGCAGGCGCACTCTTTGCGCTCAACGCTATGAATATCACGGACATCGACGTCTTTTTTGACGGCTGGTGGACGCTCTTTATCCTGGTTCCCTGCGCCATTGGACTCTTTACCGAGCGTGAAAAAATGGGCAACGTGATCGGCATCGCCGTCGGCGTATTTCTCCTGCTTTGCTGCCAGGACGTTCTAAGCTTTTCTTGGCTTTGGAAGCTTCTCGTGCCTGCGATCATCGTTGTCATTGGACTCAAAATGGTGCTTGGCGGCATCTTCGGCGGCAAGGCACACGAGATCCTTGCCAAACGGAAGGAGCAAGGCAAAACGCCGAGAAGCGCCTTCGCCGCCTTTTCAGGAAGTGATCTCAAGCTTGACGGCGAGATCTTTGAAGGGGCCGAGCTGACTGCCATCTTCGGCGGTGTGGAGTGCGATCTTCGAGGCGCCGTGATCGAGGACGACTGCGCCATCAAGGTCACCGCGATCTTCGGCGGCATTGATATTTTTGTGCCGAGCGGCATCAACGTCAAGGTCAATTCCACCTCTCTCTTCGGCGGCGTTTCCAACAAAACCGCCACACATAAAGACGCCCCCACGATCTATGTAAGCGGCACCTGTATGTTCGGAGGCGTGGATATAAAATGACAACGGCACAAAAAATCATCAAATATTTGGCCATAGCATTTGCTGTTTTCCTTGCGGTCAGCATTATCGGCGGCATTCTCGGCGGGGTGGCGCTCCTTGGCGGCATCGTAGACGGCGATACGACTACGGACGACCTCAAGACCTATGAGATCGATCCCTTGGCCGATATCGTATGTCTTGATATCGAAATCGGTGCGGCCGACTTTGCCATCAAAGAGGCCGACACCTTCTTAGTGGAAAGCAACCTCAAAAACTTAACGGTAGAAGAAAGCAACGGGACTCTAACCATCAAGGAAAAAACCAAATTTGGCAGATATAACGATACTAAGCTTACCCTGTATATTCCAAAGGATAAAGGCTTTAGAAAGGCAGATATCGAAACAGGCGCGGGACGCTTCACCGCAGACTCTTTGATCGCAAACGAGCTTACGCTTGAGCTTGGCGCAGGCGAGGTCTACTTGAACAAGCTTGGCGCCGCCTCGTCTGCCCACATTGCAGGCGGCGCGGGCAAGCTTACGATTGCCAACGGTACGCTTTGCAATCTCGAACTTGAAATGGGTGTCGGTCAGCTCAATCTCACCGCCGATCTCTATGGAAAAAACGAGCTGGATCTCGGCGTAGGTGAGTCCAACATCACGCTGATCGGCCCCGAGGAAAACTATTCTGTCGACATCGAAAAGGGGCTCGGCGGCATCACTGTTAACGGCAAAAGCGTATCGGATTACGGTCGCGTCGGAAACGGGCAAGGCTTGGTCGAAATCAACGGCGGCATCGGTGCAATCCATCTGAACTTCAAAAAATACTAAAATACAAAAAGACGGAGTCAAATTTGAAGTGACTCCGTCTTTTTATAACCGAAGAGAGTCAAACGCTTTTCGGCTATAAAATGAAATTTTGAAGCAACATAAAGGCCAGCGGAATGGTAAGCACCGACAAGGCGTGCGAAACGAGTGCCAGACCCGCCGCATCGGTGGTATCCTTACCGTACGCCGCGGGAATGACGATGGTGTTAAGTCCCATCGGCATCGACGCCACACACATCGCGCATTTGAAGAAAGAATCGGTGAAAAAGGCATTTTGGGGCAAAAGCAAAAAGATCGCGAAGAAGACAAGCGGATAGACGAGAAGCTTTATCCCCGTAGCCAGATAGATTCGTCCCTTCCGCAGAAGTGCCCAAAGGTCAAGTCGACCGATCGTCATACCCGTAAGCAGCATGGCCAAGGGCGACATACAGTCTCCCGCCACACCGACCACCGAAAGCAAAGCACTCGGCAATTTCAGCTCGGAAAGACCAATCACGAGACCGATGAGCATTCCGATCAGCATGGGATTTAAAAAGGAACGGAAACGCTCGGCAAGTGAGATCTTTTTTTCGTTGTCCGAAGCCCCCGCTATGAGAAGTACGGGCGCACCCCACGCGTAGATCGCGCACCAAAACGGCAGGGTGAACACGGTGTATTCAAAAAACATTTCCTCGCCAAAAACGCCAAGCACGATGGCGTTTCCCATAAAGCCAAAGTTCGAAAAGGCAAGACCGTAGGTGGCCATTTTGCGCAGATAGGCCGCCTTGAAGCAAAGCTTTGCCAGCGGAATGGCGATCACCACACACAAAAGCACGCTGCCCGCCCCAAGCACGAGGATCTTCCACATCGTATCCAGCACATCCACACTGCAGTTCCGAATAAACGTCCCCATAACCAACGCGGGCACGAACACGAAGCTTTCGAGCTTCGAGAGAACTGTGGCGGCGTTCTCGGGTATAAATCTTCCGCGCGACAGAATAAATCCTATCAAAACAAATGCAAAAAGGAAGATCATTTGATTTAAAATCGGTACGAACAAATTCATCTCTTACATCCTCAAGCCGCCGTGAAAATATCGGCTCTATTGTAACACGGCGCCGTTTTTTTGTCAATAATTTGCCCCATATTCCCTTTTTCGATACAAATGATAAAAACAGAAGCCGTGTCCCCCACAAGCTGCGAGAGACACGGCCTTGTTTATATCTCGTACATACGGATATCGTTGATCTTACAGAAGTATCTCAGCTCCTCGGTATAGTCGCCATACGCCACCATCCAGTGATGTCCGATACCGTTCTTCATGATCTCCTTGTTCATGTCGATGACCGAACGGTCAAATTTGATCTTGACGGGGTTGCCGGGGAATTCCATACCGCAAGGCACCGCGTCGCCCACCATAATGGAAAGGCGAAGATCGTCACCGTGACCGCAAATGTTGACCGCCGTGACCTTACCAGGCTTGACGAGGAACTTGGTGCAAACACCGGTCTCGGCAAGACGCACGGGGGAAAGCTCCACCTCGCCCTCGGCGATCGAGAAGCCCGACGAGCCGCAGTGCGCAAAGAGAATGGTATCTGCCTTCTCGTCCAAATACAGAAGGTCGGTATTGTTGATCGGCTTTTCACTCAGCTCATACATCAGCTTCATGGTAAGAGCGTTGGTCACGTCACCCTCGCAGGAGCCAACGATTCCCTCCTCCGCGAGAAGCGAATAACCAAGGCAGATCTTGCCCATGTATGTAGTATAGCACTTCACCGAAAGTGCCTCCAGCTCATACTCCTTGGCAAGCTCCTTCATGGCGTGATAGTATTTCATCGATTCGAGCATCGACTCCTTGGTGGAGGTCACCTTGCAGGGACGAAGCACGTCCGCCTTCTCGGCAAGAAGAGCCTCGGCTTCCTCGTCCGACATCTCGGCCACCTTGGCCGTCATTTCCTTCTCGTCCAAGTTTACAACGCGCGCGCCCAGCTTCTGCTTGATGGCAAACTCGTCGTACGCGATCTCGGTCATACCCTTAACTCTGCCGCCGATGGCACCCACACGCACCTTGCTCATCTTGTTCTTAAGAGCATAGGCTGTGGCAATGGTTGCCGTCTCCTTGGCACAGGCCACGTCGTCGGGCTCACCGTAGATAAACTCACAGGTCTTGCCGATATCACGGAAGACCGCACCGATCTGGTGCGCACAGCAAAGCGAGCCGGTATCAAATGCGGGATATGCGCGCAAAATAAGGGGCATATCCACGTAGGAAAGCAGGTCAAGCAAATGGTGATCCTCACTCCAGGTGGCAATACAGATCATCAGAATGTCGGCATCGGTCTTTTTGAGACCCTCGGCCGCCGCACGCACGGTGTCGAGGTCGTGCATCACGACACCCACGTTCTCGCAGGAGATGCCCTGCGCCTCCAAGGTCTCGGAGGTCTTGTTGAGAAGAGGCATTGCCTCCTCATAGCCCACCTCAAAGGGATGTGCCAAAGCAACGGTTGCTATTTTCAGTTTCATAATCGTTCTCCTTTTATTCTTTACTGAGTTTCCAAAATTCCGAATAAGTCGCGCTCTCACCCGCTCCAATATCCATAAGGGGCGAAAGCGTTTCCACCTCCACCATGTAGTCGCAAAGGAAGGTCTCGAACGAAACGCCACCGTCGGTATACGCTGCCCCCGTCTTCACGTCAAGGAGCTTTTCAAACACAATGCCGCGATTCACGTAACGGACGCTCCCCATGGGGTGTCCCACACCGATCTTATATTTCTGTCCCGTAGGGTAATGATCAAGCGTGATAAGATCGCGCGCATAGGTCGCCCTCTCGTCACCAAGCGAGGTATAATCCCACGTGGTAAACACGTGATTCGGGTCACTTCCGCCGTCACGCACTGCCATCGGAATATACTCCGTACCACCCGGTGCCATCGACGTCACGCCCCAAAGTGCGACGCGGCGCGTCTCACTCGCGGTATTTTTCACACGGTGAACGATCTCAAGCGTGTTTTCAGGTAAAAATCGAATTTCGATCTCCTTTTCGCCTTGAAGCCACGGGTCGTTTCCCTGCTTCACGAGCAGTCCGTCCTCGGTCACCTCGACCGAAACCGCATCGTTATCGGGGTAATAGTCGTGCTTGCCTTCGGGCGCCAGCCACAAGCGATGTCCGCCGCGCACACGCCACCCGTCAGGCGTCGCAAGCTCGGTCATGTCGCTCGGCTGCTCAAAAAAGAGATTTTCGCTGCCATTGCAGGAAAGATAAGAGATGCGAATGCCATAGTCAAGGGCCACGCCGACCGTAATATCGCCCTCCTCGGCGCAAAAAAGGCGGCCGAGAAGATCATGCTCCCACTCGTAAGTGCGCATATGCATTAAGGAAGTACGCGGTAAGGCACCACGCGGAAGGCGTCATTCGCCATGCGGAAGCCCTCGGCATACTGTACACCGCACTGAATGCCGCGGTAACGGGCGATGATCTCGTAGTTCTCAAAGAAATCCTTGTCGGCCATGGTGTCCTTGTAGTTGTCCTGCATCCAGCTGATCTGGCTCTGATGGCAACGGCACATCTCGATCTTCGTCTCTATAAAATCGGTAATATCCACGTACTCGGTGGGCACGAAGCCGAGACCGTTTACAGGCTCAAAGTACGCGATGATCGGGATCTTATCGTAAGGCTTATTCGGCGTCTCGAGCTTTGCCACGGGGATCATGACCGCAATGTCGTTGATGATCTTGCTGGTCAGCTCGTGGTCGGGATTGTAATCCTCGGGATTGTGCGTCAAGATAATGTCGGCCTTGCAGTAGCGTACGAGGTCGATAAACTTGAGTCTTGCCGTCTTGTCCTCAAAGAACATCTCGTCGTCGTAATCGAGGCAGATGTATTCCGCGCCGATCACGGCGGCCGCCCGTCTTGCCTCTTCCTTACGGATCGCCGCGATCTCGTCCATGGGAAGCGTGGCAGAGCCGACGTTACCATTGGTTGCCGTGGCCGTGAAGACCTTGTGTCCGAGCTTTGCGTATTTCGCAAGCGTACCTCCGCAGGAGGTCTCAATGTCGTCGGGGTGTGCACCGATTGCCAATATGTTCATAAAAATGCGTCCTTTCTTAAATAAATAATTTTTGTATATTAATTTCATTATAACTATGCCCTGCCGTTTTGTCAAGAGATTTTTCTTGATCATATACAAATTTGTCCAAAAAAAAGCAAGATTTGTCGAGAGAAAAATTTCGTGCGCAACTTCAAAAAAACTCTTGCATTTTGCATTTTTTTGTGCTATAATAACGGGTGGTCAAAAATGTGCATGGTTTCCATGCCAAAAAACTGTGAAACCTCAAAGACAGGAGATTGTATATGGAAAGAACAGAACGCAGAGTCGGTACCGTTTCGAGAGGTATCCGTTGCCCCATCATTCGCGAGGGAGACGACCTTGCCACGCTGGTTACAGAGAGCGTGCTTGAGGCCGCTGAGATCGAGGGCTTCCCGCTTTACGATAAGGATGTTATCGCGCTGACCGAGTCGATCGTAGCGCGCGCACAGGGCAACTACGCCTCGGTGGACGACATTGCAACCGACGTAAAGAATAAGCTTGGCGGCGAGACCGTTGGCGTCATCTTCCCCATTCTCTCAAGAAATCGCTTCGCCATCTGCCTTCGCGGCATTGCCAAGGGCTGCAAAAAGATCGTTTTAATGCTCAGCTACCCCTCCGACGAGGTAGGCAATGAGCTTGTCAGCCTCGACAAGATCGATGAGGCGGGCGTGAACCCCTACAGCGATGTGCTTTCGCTTGAAAAGTACCGTGAGCTGTTCGGTGAGAACAAGCACCCCTTCACGGGCGTAGACTACGTCGAATATTACGGCGACCTTATCCGCTCGTGCGGCACCGAGGTCGAGATCGTGTTTGCCAACCAGGCAAAGACCATTCTGAACTATACCGATTGCGTCATCAACTGCGACATTCATACCCGTGCACGCACCAAGAGAATTCTCATGGCGGCAGGTGCCAAGGTGGTCTGCGGTCTTGACGACTTGATGAACGCTCCCATCGGAAACAGCGGCTACAACGCCAAGTACGGCCTGCTCGGCTCCAATAAGTCGACCGAGGACAAGATCAAGCTCTTCCCCAACGAGTGCCGCGACCTCGTGCTTGACATTCA
>SVRO01000058.1 GCA_015064795.1 Oscillospiraceae bacterium
TCGGATATCCTAACCGCCTTGCTGTACCCAAGCCTTTTAAACTCAAAGCTATCCTTGCGAGGAAGGCAGGCGCAAAAAGCGCCAAAAGGATCAAGTGACAGCGGATTCGTATACCTACTGTCACCCTACCCGAAATGCACGAACTGTATAAATCTGAAGGCCTATCTTATCCATAAATTGCTATTCTCCTTTAGCCCTAATTTGCTTCACCACAGGATACTCCGTTGCCTCTGAAAAATCAAGCATTTTTAAATTTTTCTCTCCCCTCCTAAAAAATACGGTTTTCTTATTGCATTTTCAAGAAAATTATAGTATAATATTTATATAAATTCGAAATGGATATTTGTACTATGAGATATCAAACCATTCTTTTTGACGCAGACGGAACTCTCTTGGATTTCGAGCGCTCGGAGTATGAGGCACTGTCGGATGTTCTTGCGGAATTCGAGATTCCCGAAACGAGCGAGAACCATAAGATCTATTCCGCCGCCAACGCGGAGCAGTGGCGGCTTTTGGAGCTGGGGCTCGTCACCAAAAGCGAACTGCGAACCAACCGCTTTGCAAGCTTCTTAGAGCAGATCGGATTTTCGGCATCGCCTGCCGCTATGGCAGACTCCTATGCGCTGGCGCTTTCGAAAAAAAGTTATTTGCTTGACGGCGCCGAGTCACTTTGCCGCGAGCTTCATGGGCGCGGGTGTGAGCTTTATATCATCACCAACGGATTTGCTTTTATTCAAAAAGGACGGTTTTCCCCCAGCCCCATTGCACCACTTTTTCGTGATGTCTTCATTTCGGAAAATCTCGGAGCCGAAAAGCCGTCCCCCATTTTTTTCGATCAGGTAAAGGCCAATATTCCGCACTTTTGCGCTGAAAAAACGCTGGTGGTGGGCGACTCGCTCTCCTCGGATATTGCAGGTGGCATCGGTGCGGGACTCGACGTTTGCTGGTATAATCCGAAGGGTAAAACGGCACCTGTCGATATGAAGATCACGTATACCGTTTCGGATCTTTCCGACCTTCTTCGCATTATTTGAGAGGTAAATGCTATGATGAGAACATCTACACTTTATGCAAGACTCAAGGCTCTTGACATTCCCTGCCGGGAGATCGTGTCCATGTCGAACTACACGACCATGCAGGTGGGCGGCATCGCGCCCGTCGTTGCTTTCGTACGCAACGCCGAGGAAATGGTCACCGCCGTTCGAGAGGCCAAAAACAACGGCGTAAAATACGCCGTTATCGGAAACGGAAGCAATACCCTCTTTGCAGATGACGGCTACGACGGCCTCGTCATCGTAACCACCGACATGAAAAAGCATTCGGTGGAGGGCAATATCATCAAGGCAGACTGCGGCGCATCGCTTACCCGTCTTGCCGTGGCGGCACAGAGAGCGTCTCTCACGGGGCTTGAATTTGCGTACGGCATTCCCGGAACCGTTGGCGGCGGCGTTTATATGAACGCGGGCGCGTTTGGAGGCAGTCTTTCGGATGTCGTAGTTTCCTCGATCTGCTACGATGCCAAAAATGATGTTATTCGTAAATTCGACCGCGAGGAGCACGCCTTCCGCTATCGCGAAAGCGTTTACACCCACAATCCCGAGTACATCATTCTCGCCATTATGCTGGAGCTGAAAACGGGAAAAATGGAAGAGATCGTAGAAAAAATGAATACGAATATACGCTCGCGCAAGGAAAAGCAACCCTTGGAATACCCGAGTGCAGGAAGCGTTTTCAAGCGTCCCGTCGGCTTCTATGCAGGGGAGCTGATTGAGCAATGTGGGCTTAAAGGGTACCGCATCGGCGGTGCCGAGGTATCAGAAAAGCACGCAGGCTTCATCATCAACCGAGGCGGCGCAACCGCCGAGGACGTAATGCGTCTGATCGGTCATATCAAGACCAAGGTCTTTTTAGAGCATTCAGTGGAACTCGAATGCGAAGTGGAATATTTTAGCTAATGAACCTCTTTGGCAAACGCCCGCTTGCACTCTTTTGTGCCGCGTTTGCGGTATCATCGGTAGGCGGCCTTTGTCTGACTCTCAAGCAATCGGAGCTCCATTTACCCCTTGCTTGTATTTTGTTTCTTACGGCGGCGCTGCTTATCGCAGTGCCGCTTTTGCGCGCTCACTTCCACCCAAGGCTCCTGACACCTGTCCTTGCCCTTCTTTTTGCCGCACTCGCCCTATTGGAGTCGCATTTCTTGATCGGAAGCAAGCTTTCTGCGATCTCCGAAGTAGACGCGCAGGTGATTTCCTGCAAGATGCAAATAAAAGAAGAATATTGGATCAAGAATTATCTTTCCTCCTATCGCGCCGAGGTAGAACAGCTTGACGGAACTCCCTGTAAAATGATGGCAACCGTCACACTGCCCTTCAACGCCGAATGGAAAATCGGTGACGTGGTAGAGGGACAATTCACAGCACACGCCGTAAACGACGGATCCGAAAATGCACTTTATCGCTTGGCTGACGGCATTTTTCTCGACTTGGAAGCCGAGGAAGCAAGCTTTTCGGTTGTGGAAACCGCAACACCCGACCGTCTTTCCGTAGCTCTTTCCGATTTTCGTGAAGAACTCGCCGCCCTTATCGGAACTTGGGTATCGGGCGAGGAAGGAAATCTCGTAGCCTCGCTCTTTTTAAACAAACGCGAGCTTTTGAGCGACAAAACCTCTCTTGCCTTTCGTCGCACAGGAACCACACATCTGCTTGCCATAAGCGGCATGCATCTTTCGGTCATTATTCTTATGGCCGATCTTCTGCTTCGCGTGCTCGGCTCTCAAAAGAAAACGCGTTGCGCGATCGTTCTTTTGCTCGCGTTCAGCTATCTTTCGCTGACGGGCTTTGCGCTCTCGGCCTGCCGCGCCTTTCTGATGTGTGCGTTCGTCTACCTATCGTGGCTTTTTCGAAGCGACAACGATGCCATCACCTCGCTTTTCTTCGCCCTCTTTTTCCTTCTAGCGATCTCACCCTACTCGGTCTGCGACATCGGGCTTTGGATGTCCTTTCTCGCCGTGCTCGGCATTCTGGTCACCGTTCGTCTCTTAGATAAGCTCCGCGAACGACTCAAACGAAAGAGAATGAAAGAAAAGCATCTGCGCCGTCTGCTCCGCATACTATCTGCCGTCTGCATTTCGCTTGCGGCCGAGATCTTTCTGCTTTTCCCCATGTGGCTTGTTTTTGACGAGCTCTCCTTGGTGGCACTTCCGTGTGGCCTTCTTCTTTCCCCACTCGTCACCGCTGTTCTCGTCCTAACTCCTCTTTTTCTGCTTGTGTCGGGCATTCCCGTGTTGGCCGCCCTTCTCGGCAGACTGCTTTATGCCATATGTCATATTCTTTTGACGCTCATTTCTTATTTTTCTTCCCTTCACGGCATTACCGTTTCGCTCGGCCACCGCTTTTTCGACTTTTTAATTCCACTCTCTGCCCTTGTCATTGCCCTACTTTTGCTCGTCAAGCTCAAAAGACTGCGTTGGATCCCCATCACTATGGGCGGCACGGCACTTTCGATTCTTCTTTTTCTTCTCGTTCTCCGTCTCCCACCGCCCGATTCCGTAACAGCAGACTTCTTATGCCAAGGGGAAAACGAGCTTCTGATTTTCTCTATGGACGAGGAAAGCGTGATCTGCGATAACACAAGCGGCACGACGGCCCTCCTTCGCGATACGTATGATCTACTCCACGAGCGAAATGTAACCGAGATCTGCGCTTACATTTTAACGCATTATCACTCCCGTCACGAAAATGCGCTGGCCCGTCTTTGCTCGGGCTTCGCGCTTCGAGCGATCTACCTTCCGCTCCCACAAAATGAAGACGAAACTTTTATCCTTGCTTCACTTCTTACACTTGCCAAAAGGCAGGGGCTCACCGTCGAGCTCTACGACCGCGAAAATCCCCTTTCCTTCGGGCCACTCTCGCTTAGTGTTTCAAACACAAGTTATCTCAAACGCTCAACGCATCCGATCTATTCGGTTTCGGCCTGTGCCTTTAATCAGAAACTTCTCTACCTCAGCGAATCGGCAGCAGAAGATGAGGCTCTTTATAGCACGCTCTGCGAACAAGCAAATACCGCCGATCTCCTGCTTTTCGGCACGCACGGCCCCATCACCAAGCACCCCTTTTCCTATCCGCTTGGGAAGGGCTACGTTTTCCTGGCCGACGAATCGCTTCTTCCCTATTTTACCCTTCAAGACACCCCCGCGTGTAGCATCGTGTGCGGCGGCTCCCACTTCTCCTTCCTCATGCAAAAAGATGAAAAATAAAAATCCCACCAAATCAAATTCAAATTTTGATTTATCGGGGAGAGAACGTGTAGGGAACTTTTTGAAAAAAGTTCCCTACCACCCTCAAAAACTTTTCTGGAATTTTTCACTACAAAGTTTGCAAAAACTTTATTGTAAAGGGGCTCTGAGTCATTTTGGTTCTTCGCACCTTGTGCGAAGAACATATACGCCGCGAGTCACGCGGCAGACAAAGAAAGCTCGCTTTCTTTTCTGCGCGTGCGCTACACGCGGCTCAAAATGACGTGAAGTTTGTGCAAACCCATGCAGGAAAAGTTTCGCTCAAGCCTTTGGGGAGGCTTGCGGGTTCCAAGGGCAGAGCCCTTGGCGTCTCCCCCCTACAAACATCAATTTATAAAACAACATTTTTAAAACAAAAAAAGGCGAAATTTCTGCAGAAAATTCGCCTTTTTTTGCGAATATAAAGCAGGATTTTCACACTTTTTTCCCAAAAGAAGATAAAATTGTAAAATATTTACAATTTTTAAATTGGAAATTTGTGGAATATTTTGTGTCAAATCCTATTGCATTTTATGGAAAAATATGGTAGAATTTTATCAGTAAAAAATGCAACCAACGAGGAGGATTTTATTTTATGGAATATTCGACAAAGCTTTTGATCGCAGACGAAAACCCTGCCGGTCGAAAAACCCTGAAGGACGGACTTATGAGCGCGGGTTACCGAAATATTGAAGAAGCAACCGACGGCGAGGACACACTGGTGAAGATCGGACGCTACCGCCCCGACGTCGTTCTTATTGATATCTGCCTCTCCAAGCTCGACGGCATCGGCGTTCTGCGCAATGCGAAAAATATTAACTTTGCCCCCGAAAAGCCGCCCGCCTTCATTCTCTTTTCGGTCTTTTCCAACCCTAACACCTTTATGGAGGCGGCAAGTGCCGGCGCCGAGCTCTGCCTCATGAAGCCCTATAATCTCGAAAGCCTTTGCGAGCATATCCATTCCATCGCGGCGGCACGGAGCAAGGGCATACATGCGGTCAGTGACGGAAAGCCCTCGGCCGATATTGAAACGCAGGTCACAAAGATCATACATCAGATCGGAGTTCCCGCTCACATCAAGGGCTACCAATATCTTCGCACCGCGATTCTTATGACGGTTAACGATAGCGACATCATCAACTCGGTAACAAAAGTCCTCTATCCCTCGGTTGCCAAGCAATACCGCACCACGACGTCCCGCGTGGAGCGCGCCATTCGCCACGCCATTGAGGTCGCGTGGGACAGAGGCGACGTGGATACGTTGAATTCCTACTTCGGCTACACCATTCAGAACAATCGCGGCAAGCCCACCAATTCGGAGTTTATTGCCATGATTGCCGACAACCTTCGCTTACGCTACAAGATTAAATAATTTTCTCCTTTTTTGACAGGCTTTTTTCGCACCCACCTGTAAGGGAGAGGAATCGAATCCTTCGCTTATTTTACTCCTCTCCCCCAAGCGAAAAAAAGCGCCCCCTCGGCCACGGCCGAGGGGGAATTTTTTTAGTTTCGAAGACTGTGGATGGGAGCGGGGATTCTGCCGCCGCGCGCAATAAAGTCCTCAGAGGAATTTGTGTTGACCTCCATGATCGGCGCGGTGCCGAGAAGTCCGCCAAACTCTACCGCATCGCCAACCTTCTTTCCGTATGCGGGAATGAGGCGCACGGCTGTGGTCTTATTGTTGATCACGCCGATCGCGATCTCGTCGGCAATGATGCCGCTGATGGTCGAAGCGGGTGTGTCACCGGGTACGGCGATCATGTCAAGACCAACCGAGCATACCGCCGTCATGGCCTCCAGCTTCTCAAGCGAAAGCGAACCGCACTCGACTGCCGCGATCATGCCTGCATCCTCGGACACGGGGATAAATGCGCCCGAAAGACCGCCAACGTGAGAGGATGCCATAACGCCGCCCTTCTTCACCGCATCGTTCAGCATGGCAAGCGCCGCCGTAGTACCGTGAGTACCGCATCTCTCAAGTCCCATGTTTTCGAGGATATGCGCCACGCTATCTCCCTGTGCGGGTGTGGGGGCAAGCGAAAGGTCAACGATGCCGTACGGCGTATTCAGACGATTGGACGCCTCGCACGCGATGAGCTGACCGACGCGCGTAATCTTAAACGCGATCTTTTTAATGGTATCGGCAAGCTCACTGAAATCGCACATTCCCTTTTTCTGAATGGCCGCCGCCACAACGCCGGGACCCGAAACACCGACGTTAATCACGGTATCAGGCTCGCCCATGCCGTGCATCGCACCCGCCATAAAGGGATTGTCCTCGGGAATATTGGAGAAGACCACAAGCTTTGCGCATCCGATTGAGCCGTTATCACGCGTGAGATACGCCGTCTCCTTAATGATCTCACCCATGCGCTTGACCGCATCCATATTGATACCCGCTTTTGTGGTTGCCACGTTTACCGACGAGCAAACGCACGAGGTGGTAGAGAGTGCCTCGGGAATCGCCTCGATGAGATTGCGCGCACCAACCGTCATGCCCTTCTGCACGAGCGCGCCAAAGCCACCGATAAAGTTGATGCCAAGCTCATCGGCCGCACGCTGTAGCGTTTTGGCAAGACGAACATAGCCCTCGCTGTCAATCGGCCCGCCAACCAACGAAAGTGGCGTGACCGAAACGCGCTTGTTGACGATCGGGATACCGTAGCCCGCCTCAAGCTCGCGGCAAACGCTTACGAGATTTTTGGCACTTTTGGTGATCTTATCGTAAATCTTGGTTTCCAGTCTTCCGATGTCATCGCTGACACAGTCCAAAAGAGAAATCCCCATCGTAACCGTACGAATGTCTAAATTCTCTTCCTGAATCATATGTATGGTTTCCAGAATATCCGATGTATTGAGCATAGCTTTTTGCCCCCTTCTCAAATGCGGTGCATCGAATTGAAAATATCCTCATGCATTGCATGAATATTAAGCCCCTTGTCCTCGCCAAGCTTTTTCATCGTTTCGGCAAACGAGGCGAACGGGACCGTAAGACCCGAAATGTCCACCAGCATGATCATGGCGAAATACTCACGCATAACGCTCTGGCTGATGTCCACGATATTTCCTCCAAAATTTGCACACTCGGTGCTTACGGCGGCAATGATGCCCATGCTGTCCTTTCCGATTACGGTCACTACTGCTTTCATATCGATCCTCCTGTTTTTTTCTTAACGATCTTTATTGTACACTATTTTTAGAAAAAAAGCAAGCCCTTTTTCTTCTTTGGGCTTGCTTTTTGCTATTATTTCGCCATTTTTTTGAGAACGGCCTGATATCCACCCTTACCGTACAGATAACTGCGGTTCACGCGGCTTATGGTAGCCGTGCTTGCCCCCGTTTCCTCGGCGATCTTATTATATACCGTTTGCTCGGAAAGCAGCTTGGCCACGACCATGCGCTGACCGAGGTCGAGGATCTCCTTAGTCGTCAGTGCGTCCTCTAAAAACGCGCGACACTCCTCCTCGCTTTCCAACGACAACAGGGCTTTTATCAACAGGCTTGTGCCTTCGTTATTCAATACATCTGCCATATCCGCATCCCCTTTTAACTTTAGTTCTTTAACATGATAACACAATAATGTGAAAAAGTCAAGAGCTTTCCGAATTTTTTCGCGATTTTTGATTTTTTTAGGATTTCCTGCATAATAATAGGAAGGAGAAAGCGAGGTGAGAAAAACGCAACGAAAAATGGATTGGCCAACCTTGGCCGCTATGCTTTTTTGCGCACTTTTTGCGATTGTCTTTCTTCTTTTTGTCGGAAAATATCTCTTAGTTGCTATTCTTCCCTTCTTAATCGCTTGGGCAACCGCCCTTCTTCTTCGCCCCCTTGCCAAATGGCTCGCGGAAAAAAGCGGCCTTCCGCAAAAACTATGTGCCACGCTGTTATTGATCTTGGTTTTCCTTTTGATCGGACTTCTTCTTATCTTCACCGTCAACCGATTGCTCGCCGAATCGGGCAGGCTTTTGGAAAAACTCTCCTTGGATAGCGATCGAATCGGTGCCTATCTTTCGGCACTTGCCGAGCGCTTAAGCACGCTTGGCGAACGCTTACCCATTCTTCGCGAGTTGAGCAAGATTCGAGGACTTGAGGCACTTGATGGCTATTTGGACAATCTTCTCTCCGAGCTTGTCAAAAGCCTCACCTCCGCCATTACCACGCGAATTCCTACCTTGATCGGAAGCTTTATTGCCGCTCTGCCTTCCTTCCTTTTGTTTTTTGTCATCAGCGTGATCGCCTCCTTCTATTTCACGCTGGATCTCGATACGATACACAATTTTTTAACCTCATTTTTGCCAAGCTGGCTTGCCACAAGGATCCCCTTCTTTCAAAAAAGCCTCAAAACCTTTCTCACCAAATACCTGCGTGCCTACGCGCTGATCCTTTTTCTCACCTTCTGCGAGCTATACGTCGGCTTTTCGGTTCTTTCGCTGGAATACTCCTTCCTACCCGCGCTTCTTATTTCACTCGTGGACATTTTCCCCGTTCTCGGCGTGGGAACGGTGCTTATTCCATGGGCGGCCATTATGCTGCTTAGCGGCAACTATTACGTCGGCTTTGGCCTTATTATTTTGTGGGCGGCGGTTACGGTCGTACGGCAAATCATCGAGCCGCGCATCGTCGGCGGCACACTTGGCGTTCACCCGATCCTCATGCTGATCGCCATGTATATCGGCTACCGTTTCTTCGGCATTCTCGGTATTCTCCTCTCCCCCGCCGCCGTTCTTATAACCCGCTTTTTCCTCAAAGAATTTGGCTCCAAAACCAAACGAACTTTATAAAGGTGGTCATAAATTGATGTTTATCGGGGAGAGGACGCGCTCCCGCGGGGCCACCTTTTGAAAAAGGTGGACGAAAACTTTTCTCGCATGGGTATGTGCAAACTTCACGTCATTTTGAGCCGCGAAAGCACCACGTGCAGAAAAGAAAGCGAGCTTT
>SVRO01000059.1 GCA_015064795.1 Oscillospiraceae bacterium
CCTCGGCCGTCTTAAAAGACGGCCTCAAAATGACTTGAACACCGTCTCTTACGTTCGTTTTTGCTCATTCGTTCGTTTTACAGATCCGCAACACCCATTTTGCCCGCAGGAAAAGTTTTTGGGGGTTCTTAGGGGACTTTTTTCAAAAAGTCCCCTAAGCGTAACTCCCCGATAAACATCAATTTATTGTCCGTCACATTTTTTTGCAAAAAAGCTATTGAATTGGTCGGAGCAAAATGGTATAATAGTACTTTAGTTAGCAATTTATGTTTGATATAAAGGAGTAGCAACATGGCAATACGCGTTGGAATTATGGGATACGGCAATTTAGGCCGCGGGATTGAGGCGGCCATTCGGCAAAACGGGGACATGACACTTGCGGCAGTCTTTACGCGTCGCGCGCCCGAAAGCCTCACGATACGCACCGAGGGTGTTCCTGTGTATCATGCCGACGATGCGCTTTTGCATAAGGACGAGATCGACGTTCTCATTCTTTGCGGCGGCTCGGCCACCGACCTGCCCGTGCAGACGCCGCTTTATGCTGCGCATTTCAACGTGGTGGACAGCTTTGACACGCACGCCGCGATCCCCGCGCACTTCGCAAAGGTGGACGAGGCGGCGCGCGCGTCGGGACACGTGGGAATCATCTCGGTGGGTTGGGACCCCGGTATGTTTTCGCTGAACCGTCTGTATGGCTCGGCCATTTTGCCCGACGGCGCCGACTACACCTTCTGGGGCAAGGGCGTAAGTCAGGGCCATTCGGACGCGGTGCGGCGTGTGGAGGGCGTGCTTGACGCCCGTCAGTACACCGTACCCGTAGAGAGTGCGCTTTCGGCGGTACGAAGCGGCGAGACGCCCGTGCTTACGGCGCGCGAGAAGCACACGCGCGTATGCTTCGTGGTGGCAGAGGAAGGCGCGGACAAGGCGCGCATCGAGCGCGAGATCAAGACCATGCCCAACTACTTTGCCGATTACGATACGACGGTATATTTCATCACCGCCGAGGAGATGAAGCGCGACCACAGCGGCATGCCGCACGGCGGCGTTGTGATAAGAAGCGGAAAGACCGGCTTTGACGGCGAGCATCGCCACGTCATCGAATATAGCCTCAAGCTTGACTCCAATCCCGAGTTTACCTCGTCGGTGCTTGTGGCGTATGCGAGAGCGGCAGCGCGTATGCATAAAGAAGGGCAGGCGGGGGCGAAGACCGTGCTTGACGTGCCGCCCGCGTACCTTTCGGCAAAAAGCGGCGAGGAGCTTCGCGCAAGCCTTCTTTGACCGATGGAAAAAGAAAAAATCAAGGAAAAAATAAAAAAAGTCGTTTGGTTTCTCCTCAATCCCCGCCTTTTGCTTTGCGTGGGGATCGCGTGGCTGATCACAAACGGGTGGTCGTACATTCTGCTCGGGATCGGCACGTGGCTGGATATCCGCTGGATGATCGCGGTGGCAGGAGCTTATCTTGCGTTTTTGTGGTTCCCCTTTTCGCCCGAAAAGATCGCGACCTTTGCCATTTCGCTTGCGCTTTTGAAGTGGCTTTTCCCGAACGACCAAAAAACGCTGGCGGTGCTAAGGGAATGGCACGGGAAGGCCGTGGGAGCCTTTCGGCGCGGCAAGGCCAAGCGCGCCGCGAAAAAGAACAAAAACGAAACGGAGAAATAACTATGCACGACGAGCTGACCAAGGTAGACATCGAAAAGCTGAAGGAAGAGCTGGAATATCGGCGTACGCTGGTGCCCGGGCTTCGCGAGGAGGTCAAGCGCACGCGCGAGTACGGCGACCTTTCGGAGAACGATGAATACAAGTGCGCTAAGCGCGATTACAACAAAAATAAGAGCCGTATGCGCTATCTCGAGAACATGATCGAGACGGCAGTGGTGATCGACGTGTCCTCGGAGGAGGGCGTGGTCGGGCTTTTTGACCTCGTGGAGATCTATTATCCCGAGGACGACGAGGTGCGAGAGGTGCGCATCGTGACCACGCTGCGCAACGACGTGCTGAGTGACTGCATCTCCAAGGAGTCGCCCTTCGGAAAGGCTCTGCTCGGTGCCAAGTTGGGCGAGACCGTGACGGTACACGTCAACGATAAGGTCAGCTATCCCGTCGAGATCCGCGCCATCACCAAGGGTGAGGACGATGCCTCGCTTCCGATCGCATAAAAAGTTCTTGCAAACTGTTGACAAACGGGAAAAAAAGTTGTAGAATAATCTTGATGATATATCCCGATGGGACAAGCGCACCGCCCAACGCGCACAGAGAGAGGCTTGTTTGCTGAGAAAGCCTCGGCTATGGACGGAGAGCGTACCACCCGCTCGGAAAATTTCATACAATGAAGTAAACGCTCGGGTGGAACCGTGTGAAATTTGTTTTCGCACCCCGACAAGACCATGTCTTGTCGGGGGTTGTTTTTTGATGTTGCAAATTGTCGAGAAGAACGTGTCTCCGACGGGGCGCTTTTTGTAAAAAGCGCCGCAAAAACTTTTGCAGCATGGGTTCCTGCAAAACTCACGTCATTTTGTGGACAGAAAATCTTCGATTTTCTGTCAGCGCAAAGCACACACACCGATAAAGAGAGCTTGCTCTCTTTTCGGTGATGTGGCGTTTGCGCGCCACTTTTCTGCTCGTGAAACGAGCAGAAAACAAAATGACTCGGAAAACCAAAGCGACGAAAGTTTTGGTCAAGCTTTTTCAAAAGCTTGCGGGTTCCAAGGGCAGAGCCCTTGGCGTTCCCCTACAAACAAAAAATTATTTAGGAACATAAAGGAGAAAGAACATGAAGGTTATTTATGCTGACGGACACGTTGCCGAGTGTGCGCCCGAGGAGGAGCTGCACATACTGCGTCACAGTGCGGCGCACATCATGGCACAGGCCGTAAAGAGACTTTACCCCGAGGCAAGATTTGCCTATGGCCCCGCGAACGAGAAGGGCTTTTATTACGACGTGGATCTTGGCGACGTGAAGCTTTCTGAGGAGGATCTTGCGAAGATCGAGGCCGAGATGAAGAAGATCGTCAAGGAAAATCTGCCGATCCGCCCCTCGATCCTGCCGCGTGACGAGGCGGTTGCCTTTATGAAGGAGAGAGGCGAAATCTACAAGGTCGAGCACATTGCCGATCTTCCCGAGGACGCCGCGATCAGCTTCTTCACGCAGGGCGACTACGTGGATATGTGTACGGGTCCGCACCTTTGCTATACCAAGGCACTTAAGGCCTTCCGCGTGCTTGACCAGTCGGGCGCGTATTGGAAGAATGACAAGAACAACAAGATGCTCACAAGAATCAAGGGCGTGGCCTTCCGCACCCAAGAGGAGCTTGACAACCACATGAAGCTTCTTGAGGAGGCAGAGAAGCGCGACCACCGCCGCATCGCCAAGGAAATGGGACTTTTCATGCTTTGCGACGAGGCACCCGGCTTCCCCTTCTTCTTGCCCAAGGGTATGACGCTCAAGAACACGCTCATCGACTATTGGCGCGAGATCCACACGCGCGAGAACTACGTTGAGGTTTCGACGCCCCTTATCATGAACCGTCACCTGTGGGAGACCAGCGGCCACTGGGATCACTACAAGGACAATATGTACTCTACCATCATTGACGAGGAGACCTACTGCGTCAAGCCCATGAACTGCCCGGGCGGTGTTATGGTCTACCGCAGCCGTCCGCACAGCTACCGCGAGCTTCCGATGCGCGTGGGCGAGCTGGGTCTTGTGCACCGTCACGAGCTGAAGGGCGCGCTTCACGGCCTCTTCCGCGTGCGTTGCTTCACGCAGGACGATGCGCACATCTTCATGCGCCGTGAGCAGATCACCGAGGAGATCGTCAACGTCGTTCACCTCATCAACGAGGTCTACAATAAGTTTGGCTTCAAGTATTCGGTCGAGCTTTCGACGCGCCCCGAGAACAGCATGGGAAGTGACGAGGATTGGGAAGCAGCAACGAACGGTCTGAAGATGGCGCTTGAAAAGCTCGGTCTGCCTTACGTGATCAACGAGGGCGACGGCGCCTTCTATGGACCTAAGATCGACTTCCACCTGGAAGACTCGCTCGGCAGAACCTGGCAGTGCGGCACCATTCAGCTTGACTTCCAGATGCCTCTCAACTTCGAGCTGGAGTACACCGACGAGAAGGGCGAGAAGCAGAGACCCATTATGATCCACCGCGTATGCTTTGGCTCGATCGAGCGCTTCATCGGCGTTATCACCGAGCATTTTGCAGGTAAGTTCCCCGTATGGCTTGCACCCGTGCAGGCAAAGGTGCTTCTCGTGTCCGAGAAGTGCGCCGCGTACGGCACGAAGGTCTATGAGGCACTCCGCGAGGCAGGTATCCGCGTCGAGCTTGATGACCGTAACGAGAAGATCGGCTATATGATCCGCGAGGCGCAGGTAGTCGACCGCGTGCCCTATATGCTTGTCATCGGTCAGAAGGAGGCCGAGGAGGGCACCGTTTCGGTTCGCCTTCGTGACGGCGGCGAGACGCTCGTTATGTCGCTCGACGAATTCATCGAAAAAATCAAGACGGAAACGCGCGAGCGCGTATAAACGAATCATAATTTTGGGGGACTTAAAAAAGTCCCCCCAAATTTTTTCGAAAATGCAACAAATTGAAGTTTGTAGGGGAGGACGGTGTGGGGCGCCGCCCCACACCCCGCAAACTCCCCAAAAAGTTTGATCAAAACTTTTTCTGAATTGGTTCCCGCAAACTTCACGTCATTTTGAGCCGCGTACAGCGCACGCGCAGAAAAGAAAGCGAGCTTTCTTTGTCTGCCGCGTGGCTCGCGGCGTATATGTTCTTCTCGCTTTAGCGAGAAGAACCAAAATGACACTACAAACTCTTGCAATAAAGGTTTTGCAGACTTTGTAGTGAAAATTTTCAGAAAAGTTTTTGAAGGGTTCTTAGGGAAACTTTTTTCAAAAAGTTTCCCTAAGCGTTCTCCCTACAAATCAAAATTTGAAGGATTGGCATAACCTCTTGACAATTGGCGGGGGGCGTGATATAATAGAACGAAATTGAGAAACGTTCTTAAATTGTGGGGGTAAAATGAGAAAGCTTTTGTCTTTTTTGTTGGTGGTTTTGCTTTTGGTGTCTTGTCTTTCGGCCTGTGCGGGACGGGAGGGGGAGGATAAATTGACGGTCGTCTGCACCTCCTTTGTGGCGTACGATTGGGCGCGTGAGATCGTTGGCGACACCGACGCCGTTTCGCTACATCTGTTGGCAGACGGCGGGCGGGACATGCACAGCTTTGAGCCCTCAGCCGCGGATATGGTAAAAATTCTGGAGAGCGACCTGTTTATTTACATAGGTGGGCCCTCGGAGGCGTGGGTGGACGAGCTGGTGCAAAAAAACGAGCTAAAGAATACGCTCGCGCTTTTGGATTGTCTGAACGGAAACGTGAAATACATCGAGCACGGTCATGAGGAGCACACGCACCAAGTGGTAGACGAGCATGCTTGGCTTTCAGTGATAAATGCGGCCCTTTTCAGTGACGCCATCGGCGCCGAGCTTTGTCTTATTGACCCTGCGAATGAAGCAACCTATCAGGCGAATTTGGATCGCTATTTGGAGGAGCTTTCGAGTCTTGCCTTTGATTACGCGTCACTCGGCGCAAGCTCGGACGGTAAAACGCTGGTGGTTGCCGACCGATATCCCTTCCGCTATCTGTTTGAAGACTGCGGCTTTTCGGTGGTTGCCGCCTTTTCGGGCTGCAGTGCCGAGAGTGAAGCAAGCTTCGCCACGGTCATTTCGCTTGCGAAAGAAGTGGACGAGCAGGGGCTTTCGGGCGTTCTTGTGACCGAAACCTCGGACAAGAAGCTTGCCGAAATCGTGATCGCGAACACGAAAAACAAAAATGCCGCCATCTATACCCTGCATTCTCTGCAGACCGTAGCCGACCCCGAGCATACAAGCTATCTTGCGGTTATGCGTGAGAATCTCGGGATGCTTCGTGCGGTGTTGGAATGAACGACTTTCTTCGGCTATACAACAAAACGGGCGATCGCCAAAGCGATCACCCGTTATTTTTGAATTACAGAAGCACCTTGCGCTCAAAGGTATTGCCAAGAGCCTCAAGCTCCTCTGCCGTGCGCAGACCGCTTACCGCGTCAGGCTGTGAGAGATTTGCCGCCGAAGCGCAGGAGGCAAATTCCAGGATCTTTTGGTTTTCATAGCCCTGATACAAGCCGTACAGACAGCCTGCGGCGAACGCGTCACCCGCGCCCACGCTTCCCTTGATGTAATCCTTCGGGATATCGAAGGAGGGAACCATGATAAATTCGCCCTCCGCCGTCATCATAAAGCCGGCATCGCGACAATGAATGATGGCCTTTTCCTTGACACCGCACTGGATGAAGAAGGCAAGCGTTTTCTTGATGTTTTCAATGTTGAGCGAGCCGTCCTCACGGTAGGGCGGGAGGCCCGAGACCGCACAGCACTCGCTTTCGTTCATGATGGTATAGCTGCAGTACTTAAGGGCAGGAATGAGCTTCTCGGCGTAGTCGGGGCGTTCGGCACTCACCGCGTCAAGCGAGGTCTTGATGCCGCGCTCACTGACCTTGCGCAAGAGCTTGGCAAAGCGCGTGCCGTCCTCCTCGTCAGCCTCGTCCAGCTTATCCATGAGGAAGGCGTAGCCTGCGTGGAAAATGTCACAGTCCAAGCTATCCACGTCCACGTCGTCGACATCGTAAACGGCGTTGGCGCCGAGTGCACAGAAGAAGGTACGCTCCTTGGTGCTCATATCAAACATAACATAAGTGGTTCCCGTGCCCATACCCTCGGCCGTCTTTACGTTGTCCACGTTCACGCCCTCGTTTGCCATGTAGGAGAGGGCAAGCTTACCGTTCTCGTCGTCACCGATGAGACCGTACGCGTTAAGCTTCAGCGAGGGGTCGATCTTAGCCAAGTCGATGATGGTGTTGGGAACGCAACCGCCCACGGCCTTGGAGGAGGAGTGGATGGGTGCAAGCATCGAGGGCTTGGGGTATTCGCTGATGTTATTGAGAATGTCTACGATAATATTACCCGCAATGGCAATGCCGCGGGAGTTCTTGGTTTCGCTCATGATAGATCTCCTTTTGATCGGTGGTAAATACGCTTAATTTTATATCATATTTTATCATGCGATTTGTCTTTTGTCAAGGGATGGAAAATTGTTTTTGATTTTTTTCCCGAAAACGATTGACAAAGCGGGGTTTTTATGCTATAAAGAACAAAAGAAGAAAAGACCGAGAGAGCTCTCGTGTCTGCGCGAGATGAAAAATCGGTATATCGAGGCGACTTGCCTTGGCAATTTTTAATTTTAGACGCATTTCAAAGCACAAAGGAGAAAGATATGGGAAACTTGAAGGCAGGATTTGCAAGAATTGACATTACGCCCCCCTTGGGCACGCGCCTGGTGGGCTATTATCGCGTGCGCCATGCGGACGGCATTCTCGATCCGCTTTTGGCAACGGCCGTTGCGGTGAGCGACGGCGAGCATACGGCGGTCATTATCAGCATGGACGTGATCGGCATGAATCAGAAGTCGATCGACCGTATTCGTCGCGGCGTGGAGGAGAAGCACGGCATTCCCTACGAGGCGGTGTTTGCTTGCTGTACCCACACGCATCTCGGCCCTGCCATGAGCGATAGCCATGACGGTCTCAATCCCGCTTACGTGGATCATACGATCGAGAAGGTGATCGGCGTGGCAAAAATGGCTTTGGACGATATGAAGGATGCCGAAATGTACGTAAACGAGGGCAAGGCCCCCGTTGAGATCTCGTTTATCCGTAACTTTATTATGAAGGACGGAAGCTGCGCGACAAACCCCGGCTTCCTCAACCCCGAGATCGACCATCCGCTTGGCGAGTCGGATCAGCGCGTGGCGCTCACCTACTTCAAGCGCGAGGGTGCGCCCGAGATCGCGATCATCAATTTCCAGGTTCACCCCGACGTCATTTCGGGCTGCACCATCTCGGCCGACTATCCGCACTTCGTGCGCTCGACCTACGAGAAGGTCATCCCGAACTCGCGCGTTCTTTACATCAACGGCGCACAGGGTGACTCCAATCACATCAACGTAAAGACGCCCGAGCATATGCTCCGCAAGGGGTACGCCTTCTCCGAGCATATGGGCCGCACCATTGCGGGAACGGCGTTCGCGCTTTACGCGATGGCTGAAAAGGTCGAGGGTTGTCCCGTTGTGGCAAAGCAGATCGATCTTGAGGTTCCCGTAAACAAGGCCAAGACGCCCGAGGAGCTGGAGAACGCAAGACATATCGTGATGCTGCACGAAACGGGACGGGACAGTGAGATCCCGATTCCCGAGGGACACGGCGCCATGTCGCGTACGACGGCACTTGCCGCGGCCGAAAGAATGCTGGCGCTTGAGAACGCGCCCGACACTCGCTCCCTGCACATCACGGGTCTGCGCATCGGTGATTTCGCGCTCGTTGGCTTCCCCGGCGAGCCCTTTACCGAGATCGGCCTTCAGGTGAAGGCGGCCTCGGATTATAAAATGACCTATATCTCCTGCTGTGCCAACGGCCACGAGGGCTACTATCCTTCGGCAGCGGCCATGGACGCAGGTAGCTACGAGGCGGCGGCGACCAAGTATTGCAAGGGCATCGCCGAAACCCTCATTGAAACGGGCAAGCAGATGCTGGATGATTTGAAGAAGTAACCGAAAGAGCCAAGTCGCAAAGCGACTTGGCTCTTTTCCATCGGGCGGCGTGGCAAATAGGTTGGCTGTTCCAATAAATTGATGTTTGTAGGGGGGACGATGTGGGGCTCTGCCCCACACCCCGCAAGCCTTTGAAAAGGCTTGACCGAAACTTTTGCTGCATTGGTTCGCGGGAACTTCACGTCATTTTGAGCCGCGTACAGCGCACGCGCAGAAAAGAAAGCGAGCTTTCTTTGTCTGCCGCGTGGCTCGCGGCGTATACGTTCTTCTCGCTTTAGCGAGAAGAACCAAAATGACTCGGAGCCCCTTTACAATAAAGTTTTTGCAAACTTTGTAGTGAAAAATTCCAGAAAAGTTTTTGAAGGGTGTTAGGGAAACTGTAACAAATTGGGGTTTGCGAAGCAAATGCGGCACTTTTAGTGACGCAACCAATTTGTTAACCGAGGTTGCGAAGCAAACTCGTATTTTCTTAAAAAGTTT
>SVRO01000060.1 GCA_015064795.1 Oscillospiraceae bacterium
TTAAGAAAATACGAGTTTGCTTCGCAACCTCGGTTAACAAATTGGTTGCGTCACTAAAAGTGCCGCATTTGCTTCGCAAACCCCAATTTGTTACAGTTTCCCTACCACCCTTCAAAAACTTTTCTGACATTTTTCACCACAAAATTTGCAAAAACTTTATTGTAAGGGGGCTCCGAGTCATTTTGGTTCTTCGCACCTTGTGCGAAGAACATATACGCCGCGAGCCACGCGGCTTAAAATGACGTAAAGTATGTGCAAACCCATGCAGGAAAAGTTTCGGTCAAGCCTTTGGGGAGGCTTGCGGGTTCCAAGGACAGAGCCTTGGCGTTCCCCACCGATAAATCAAAATTTGCATTCTTCGCCAACACAAAAACGGTCACCGAACACGGTGACCGTTTTATTTTTTAACCTATGAAATTACTTAAGCTCTGCGAAGTACTTGATCGTACGAACCATCTGGCTGGTGTAGGAGTTCTCGTTGTCGTACCAAGAAACGACCTGTACCTGATAGGTGTCGTCGTCGATCTTTGCAACCATGGTCTGCGTTGCATCGAAGAGAGAGCCGTAACGCATACCGATAACGTCGGAGGAAACGATCTCGTCGGTGTTGTAGCCGAAGGACTCGGTAGCAGCAGCCTTCATAGCGGCATTGATGCTCTCCTTGGTTACGTCCTTACCCTTAACAACAGCGATAAGGATGGTGGTCGAACCCGTGCAGGTGGGAACTCTCTGAGCAGCACCGATCAGCTTGCCGTTGAGTTCGGGGATAACAAGGCCGATTGCCTTTGCAGCGCCCGTGGAGTTGGGAACGATGTTCTGTGCGCCGGCACGTGCACGGCGAAGGTCACCCTTTCTGTGAGGACCGTCAAGGATCATCTGGTCACCCGTGTAAGCGTGAACCGTGGTCATGATACCGCTCTGAATAGCGTAGGTATCGTTAAGAGCCTTGGCCATGGGAGCGAGGCAGTTGGTAGTGCAGGAAGCAGCAGAGATGATCTGATCGTCTGCGGTAAGGGTCTCGTTGTTTACGTTGAATACGATGGTCTTAAGATCGTTGCCTGCGGGAGCAGAGATAACGACCTTCTTGGCACCTGCGTTGATGTGAGCCATCGACTTCTCCTTGGAGCAGTAGAAGCCCGTGCACTCGAGAACAACGTCTACGTTAAGCGCACCCCAAGGGCAGTTTGCAGCGTCCTTCTCGGCATAGATCTTGAGGGTCTTGCCGTCAACCGTGATCGTTCCTGCCTCATCGTCGGCAGTTACGTCGTGCTCATATCTACCCTGAGCGGTGTCGTACTTGAGAAGGTGAGCGAGCATCTTGGGGCTGGTAAGGTCATTGATCGCAACGATCTCATAACCCTCGGCACCGAACATCTGACGGAATGCGAGACGGCCGATACGGCCGAAACCATTAATGGCAACTTTTACGGACATGATAAAATCCTCCTTAAAATAAATCAAAATTAGATTTCCATTTGGATATATTGTACCTCATTTTCGCAAAAGATACAAGGGGTTTGCGAAAATTTTGTCAATTTTGTCATATTTTCTTTAAATTGGATTTTTTTGTTTGTGGGGTCTGTGCAGAATGACAAGAATTCACAAGAATTCTGTATAAAAAAGCTGCCATTTTTGGCAGTTCACGAAGCCGCCTCGGCTCAAGCGCCATGCGCCAAAGCCATTCCAAACCCAAATTCTGTATCGGCAGAGGTGCGCGCTTGACATTTCCCGCAAAAACATCAAGCGTACCGCCAAGCCCCATAAAAAGCTTCACGTCGGCAAGCGTGTCACGATAACGGTCGATCCATAGCTCCTGACGCGGCGAGCCGAGGCAAACAAAAAGAATATCGGGCGAAGCGCGGCGAATTTCTTTTAGCACTGTCCCCTCCTCTCGTACCGAAAAATAGCCATCCCTCACACCGCAAACCGTAAGTCCCGAAAGCCTTGTGGCAAGACGCCTTGCCGCCTCATTTGCCACGCCCGGCCGACCGCCCAAGAAAAAGACACGGTAGCCCTTTTTCGCCGCCAATGCAAGCACGCCCTTCGCCGTGTCCACGCCCGTCACGCGCCCGCACATCTGCTCACCGAGAAGACGCGCCGTCCACACCACGCCAATGCCGTCGGGCAGATTGAGGTCGGCACGCGAAAGAGCTGCGCGAAGTGCGGGATCGCGCGTCGCGTTTTCCAGCATAATGGGGTTGGGCGTATACACCACGGTAGATTTGCCGCGTGCAAGACGCGCGGCCATGAGCGCAAGACTCTCGCGCCCGTCACCCCCAAAAAAGCAAACGCCGTCCACCCACGCTTTTTTTTCGTCAAATTGCTTCAAGTTTGTTCTCTCGCCTCCTTGACAAATTTGCAGAAGTATATTATAATATATTGATTATACTTTCCTAAAAATCTAATCTCATACCGAAAGGACACTAAAAATGGCAAACGATAAAAAAATGGTAGAGCAGATCACCTCCATGGACGTGGATTTTGCTCAGTGGTATACCGACGTGGTAAAAAAAGCCGAGCTTGTGGATTACTCGGGCGTCAAGGGTTGCATGATCATCCGCCCTTACGGCTACGCCATCTGGGAAAATATCCAGAGAGAGCTTGATAAGCGCTTCAAAGCACTCGGACACGAAAACGTATATATGCCCATGTTTATCCCGGAAAGTCTTTTGCAAAAGGAAAAGGACCATGTGGCTGGCTTTGCGCCCGAATGCGCCATCGTTACCATCGGCGGCCAGAATAAGCTTTCCGAACGCCTTGTGGTTCGTCCCACCTCGGAAACGCTGTTCTGCGATCACTTTAAGGACATCATTCATTCCTACCGCGACCTTCCCAAGCTGTATAATCAGTGGGTAAACGTGGTTCGCTGGGAAAAGACCACCCGCCCCTTCTTACGCACCTCGGAGTTCCTTTGGCAAGAGGGACACACCATGCACGAAAACGAGGAGCAGGCAAGAGAGGAGACCTTGCAGATGCTTCGCGTATACGAGGAATTTTATCTGAACTGCTTGGCCATTCCCGCGATCACAGGTCAGAAGACCGAAAAAGAGAAGTTTGCAGGTGCCGAGGAAACCTACACCATTGAGCCCATGATGCACAACGGCGTGGCACTTCAGGGCGGAACCTCGCACTATTTCGGTGACGGCTTTGCCAAGGCGTTTAACATCACCTATACCGACAGAGACAATAAGATCCAACATCCTCATCAGACCTCTTGGGGTGTTTCCACAAGAATGATCGGCGCCATTATCATGGCACATGGAGACGATAACGGTCTGATCCTCCCCCCTGCGATCGCTCCCATTCAGGTGGCGATCATTCCCGTGGCACAGCACAAGGCGGGCGTTCTGGAAAAGGCAAACGAAATCAAGGCAACGTTGGAAAAGGCAGGCTTCCGCGTGAAGTTAGACGACAGCGACCAGTCTACAGGCTGGAAGTACAGCCAATACGAAATGAAGGGCGTTCCCGTTCGTCTGGAGATCGGTCCTCGCGATATCGAATCGGGCAACTGCGTTCTCGTCAGCCGTGTATCACGCGAAAAGAACTTTGTTGCCATCGACGGCGTGGAAAACGAGGTACAAAAGATGCTCTCGTTTGTTCACGACGAGCTTGTGGTAAGAGCCAAGAAGAACTTGCAGGAAAAAACCCACATTGCCACAACCTATGAGCAGTTCCTCGACACCGCCGAGAATAAGCCCGGCTTTATCAAAGCCATGTGGTGCGGCGACTCCGCGTGTGAGGACAAGCTGAAGGAGGCTACGGGGGGCGTTAAGTCCCGTTGCATTCCTTTCCACGAGGAAAAGCTGTCTGATACCTGCGTGTGCTGCGGCAGACCCGCAAAGCACATGGTGGTTTGGGGCAAACAATATTAAGATAGGGCGAAAGCAGATATTCAAATCCGTCGAAAAGGAGGGGTAAAGCATGAAACGCGTCAAACGGTCTTTCCGCGACCGACTGTTCAGCTTCGACCCCTTTTTGCTTGCCTGCACGCTGGGCCTTTCGGCCATCAGCATTTTGGCGCTTTTCGGCGGCAAGGAAGAATTTGGAACACACGCGCTCTTTATGCAGAGTGCGATGACGGTGCTTGGCGTGCTCCTCGTCATCTTCCTCTCCGCCATCGACTACGAGGAGATCGTAGAGAAATATAGCGTTCCCGCTTATATCGGCTCGGTCATTTTGCTTTTGATCACGCTGATCTTCGGTTTTAGCATCGGAAGCAACCGAAGCTGGATCGAGATCCCTTTCACTGGCTTTTCCATTCAGCCCTCCGAGTTCGTCAAGGCCGTGTATATCATGACCTTTGCCAAGCACTTGTCCTTGGTGAAGGAGACTATCAACAAACCCAAAACGCTTCTTGCCCTTGCCGTCCACGCCGGTGTCATCATCGGTTTGGTCTTGCTTTCGGGCGACCTTGGCGTTGCGCTGATCTACGTTGGCATCACGGCGGTCATGCTTTTCTGCGCAGGTCTGGATCTTCGCTATTTTTTAGCGGCCATTCTGCTCGTGGCTTTTGCCTTCCCGTTCATTTGGACCTTCCTTGAGACCTATCAGCAGCAGCGTATCCTCATCGGCTTTAATCCCGATTTGGATCCGTCGGGCTACGGAAAGCAGCCCATCATCGGCCGCAAGGCCATCATCAACGGCGGCTTCTTCGGCAAGGGGCTTTTCGGTGGATATTATTACACCACGCTCCCGATTGCCGAGTCCGACTTCATGTTTGCCACACTTGCCGAAAAATTCGGCTTCGTGGGCGGTTTTTTCGTGATCGCGCTTCTGTTTTTGATGGTTTTGCGCATTCTCATGATCGCAAGAAACGCCAGAAAGGACTACGGCAAATTCATCTGCGTCGGCGTGGCGGCTATGCTCGTGCTGCAGACTCTCGTCAACCTCGGAATGTGCCTTGTGATGCTCCCCGTTATCGGCGTCACGCTTCCCTTCGTCAGTGCGGGCGGCTCGTCGGTGCTTGCCACCTATCTGATCGTGGGTATGGTGCATAGCGTGCGCGCAGGCAGAAATAAATATTTTTTGGATACCTAACCGTTCCACACATAAAAAAACTCCCGTCGGCATAGGATTGGATAGAAAATCATGCTTGCGGGAGGTTTTTTATGTTTGTGTATACCATGCGCGCGGGGACGATCAAATTTTTTGCCGTCGTCGGCGTGGCGCTTGCCCTTCTCGTCACTCTCATCGTGCTGGTGCCTACCTACGACGGCGACTTTTCGGCCATGGAGGAGGTAAGCTATCAGTACGGTAAAATCAAGTCGAATGACGACGTGGAGAGCTTTTTGTCACAATTCGGTTGGAAGGTGGAGGATGAACCGCTCGAGGAGGTAAAGGTGACCATCCCCGACGAGTTTGATAAGGTCTTCACCGCCTATAACGAGATCCAGCGCCGTCAGGGCCTCAATCTCTCCAAATACAAGCGCAAGGAGGTCACGCGCTATACTTACACCGTCACCAATTACGAGGGCTACGACGGTAAGGTCTACGCCAATGTCCTCGTCTACCGAAACCGCGTCGTCGGTGGCGATATCTGCTCAGCCGACACCACCGGCTTCATCCATGGCTTTGAAAAAGAATGACCAGCGTATAAATTGATGTTTGTAGGAACGCGCGTAGGGAAACTTTTTGAAAAAAGTTTCCCTACCACCCTTCAAAAACTTTTCTGAAAATTTTCACTAGAAAGTCTGCAAAAACTTTATTGTAAGGGGACTCCGAGTCATTTTGGTTCTTCTCGCTAAAGCGAGAAGAACATATACGCCGCGAGCCACGCGACAGACAAAGAGAGCTCGCTCTCTTTTCTGCGCGTGAGCTGTACGCGGCTCAAAATGACGTGAAGCTTGCACATACCCATGCGAGAAAAGTTTTCGCCCAGCCTTTTTCAAAAGGCTGGTGGGGTGTGGGGCAACGCCCCACATAAACAGACCGATAAATCAAAATTTGAAATTCCCATAAAAGAGGCTAAACCTGACGGTTTAGCCTCTTTTCGTTCAGACAAACGAGATATATTTCTTGGTATATTCACCATACTTTTCGCGGTAGAGCTCGCTGTCGCTTCGCATGGTCTTGAGTGACTCGTGCAGATTCAAGTTCTGCGCACGCGCGTCCATCACGCAACCCGCAATGTTCGAGCAATGGTCGGAAACGCGCTCCATGTTCGAAATGAGATCGCTCCATACAAAGCCCGCCTCAATACCGCAGTTACCGCCGCGCAGACGGTCGATATGCCGCGAACGCAGAAGCCCCTTCATCACGTCAATGACCTGCTCAAGCGGCTCGATCGCGTTTGCAAGCTCGGCGTCCCCGTCAACAAAGGATCGGTAGGAAAGCTCCACGATCTCGCGCGTGGCGGCAAGAAGCGAATCCATCTCCACCTGTGCTTCGGGAGAGAAGGTCATTCCCTTCTCACGCATCTCCTCGGCCGACTCCACAAGGTTTACCGCGTGGTCGCTGATACGCTCGAAGTCACCGATCGCCTTGAAAAGCATGGAAGCAATGGCACCCTCCTTTTCGTTGAGCTGGTGCGTACTGATCTTCAAAAGATAGCTTCCGATAATATCTTCAAAATGGTCGGTCTTGTCCTCGGCCTCGCGCACACGCTCGGCCTTTTCCTTGTCGTAAGCCGAAAGACAATCGAGGCTATCAAAGAGCGCATCGGTTGCCACCTTTGCCATATCAAAAGTAACGGTATGCGCACGCTCAAGCGCCACGGTGGGTGTTGCCAACAGACGCTCATCAAGCTCCGAGATGCTCTCAGGCATCTTGGCATCAGGCACGAGCTTGTAAGCCAGCTTTTCAAGGAGCGAGGACATGGGCAACAGAAGAAGCGTACAGGCAATATTGAAGATCGAGTGCGCGATCGCGATGCCCGCGTGCGTAGCTGACTCATTCAGAAGGGCGGGAGCAAAGAGCGCGTTAACGAGTGAAAATACACCGAGCCAAACGACTGTTCCTATAATATTGAAGGAAAGATGTACGAGTGCCGCGCGCTTTGCATTCTTGGTGGTTCCAACCGAGGAGAGCATTGCCGTCACGCAGGTACCGATATTTTGTCCCATAATAATCGGAACGGCCGCTCCGTAAGAGACCGCGCCCGTGGCCGCCAGTGCCTGTAAAATACCGACCGAAGCCGAGCTCGACTGAATGACCGCCGTGAGAACAGCCCCCGCAAGCACGCCAAGGAAGGGGTTTTTGAACATAACGAAAAGATTCGTAAACGCAGGAACATCCCGCAACACCTCCACGGCACCCGTCATGGTCTCCATGCCGAACATCAGCGTGGCAAAGCCAAGCAGCACCATGCCGATATCCTTTTTGCGCTGGCTCTTGACAAACATGAAAAGCACGATACCAATGAGTGCAAGCACGGGCGTGAAGGAGGAGGGCTTGAGAAGCTGCAACACAAGGCCGTCACCCGAAATGCCGCCAAGGCTGAGGATCCACGCCGTCACCGTAGTACCGACATTGGCACCCATAATGACCGAGATCGCTTGCCTCAGATTCATAAGTCCCGAGTTAACGAAGCCCACCACCATGACCGTGGTTGCCGACGAGCTTTGGATCACCGCCGTGACGCCGAGACCCGTCAAAAAGCCCGCAAGCCTGCCTGATGTCAGCTTGCCGATCATGGTTTCCAGCTTACTGCCCGCGCTACGCTCCAAGGCACTGCCCATAATGTTCATGCCAAACAAAAACAAGCAAAGACCGCCGATAAGCGTTAGTACGTTAAAAATGTCCATAGATATCTCCTTGTATTTATAGAATAAATTGCATTTTTATCCCAAATTACACCATTTTACATCATATCACAAAATGTTTCACTTGTCAAGGGAGAACGCCTTGACAGACGCATTTTTTCGTGCTAAAATAACAAAAAAAGGAACGGAGGGCGTACCGTGAAAGTAGGGATCGTATCGCGCGCGTTTGACCGCTTCGGCGAGGCACGTTATGAAAAAATGAAGGAGCTTGGCTTCTCTGCCGTTGATTTTTCGATGGCCAACACCAAGGACTCGCTTTACCTCTGCTCCGACGAAGACTTTTGTCGGCAGCTCCGCCTCGAAAAAAAGCATGCCCACAAATACGGCATCGAATTCACACAGATACACGGCCCATGGCGCGTACCGATAAAGGATTTCACCGAGGAAGACCGCGCCGAGCGCATGGAAAAGATGAAAAAGGCCGTGCGCGCCGCCGCAATTCTCGGCGCGGGTGCCATGGTCATCCACCCCATCATGCCCTTCGGTATCTTTGATGTGGAAAAGCAAAAAACCGAAGAAACATGGGCCCTCAATCTCACGTTTATGCGCGAGCTTGTCGCATACGGCGCGGAGCACGGCGTGACGGTCTGCCTTGAAAATATGCCCTTCGCCACCTTCTCGATCTCAAAGCCCGAGCAAATTCTGCAAATGATCGACGCGGTCGAAAACGAGTATTTCAAGATGTGTCTCGATATGGGACACGTCAACGTCTTCCCCGAGCTTTCGCTTGTGGACGAGCTGAAACGGTGCCAAGGCGTCATTCGTGCCCTCCATGTCCACGACAATAACGGCAAGAGCGACAACCACGCGCTCCCCTATTTCGGCACGGTGGATTGGGAAACGGTTGGCGAAACGCTTGCCAACATGGATCTGCCCTGCCCCTTCAGCTACGAGACCGCGCCGCCCGCAAGGCTTCCCTTGCCGATATATGAGACGTATCTGAAAAGCATGGTGGATATCGCAAGAGAAATTACAAAAGCATAAAAAAAGACCGTCAAAGGCTCCTTCTCATAAGGAAGTTTGATTTCTCCTTGTAGGGACCGGCTTCCTCGACGGTCCAAAAAGATATAATTGCGACGCAGTATACAAATAATTAACCCCGATAGACTTTCAAAAATCTGTCGGGGTTTGTTGTTATTTTTCTGCTATAAAAGTCCAATGTTCAGAAATGTTTTTAGGCATCATTCGTGCCAGAGCATCAGCATCTTTAATAAGATTTTTGTTTCCAAAGTGGAAGAAAAAGAATTCTCCTTTTCCTTCATTATATCCCAATTGGAATTCAAGTTCTTTCTTACAATAGGGGAACACCGGCT
>SVRO01000061.1 GCA_015064795.1 Oscillospiraceae bacterium
GAAACATAAACAGGGTTGCGTTATGCTCAACCCTGTTTTTCGGTTTTCTTTTTAAAATAGCCCTGTGCGTGCGAGCAAACGGGGCAGATCTTCGGGGGCTCCTTGCCCGTGGCAATATGACCGCAGTTGAGGCATATCCACTTGGTTGATTCGCTGTCCGAGGTAAAGCACTTACCGCCCTTCACATCGTTAAGATACTGCGAGTAACGCGCCTCGTGATGCTTCTCGATCTCGGCTATGCGCGCGAACATATCGGCAATGGCATCCAACCCCTCCGCGCGTGCGGTCTCCTCATACTCCTTATACATTGTTGTCCACTCAAAACGCTCGCCGCCCGCCGCCGCATCAAGATTTTTCTCGGTGGACGACCAACCGCCGAGGTAGCGAAACCAGATCTCCGCGTGCTCACGCTCGTTCTCGGCCGTCTCGCGGAAAATATCGGCAATCTCCACAAAGCCGTCGTTCTTGGCCTTCTTTTCAAACCAATGGTACCTCAAACACGCCTGCGACTCGGCCGCAAGAGCCGTATGCAGATTTTGTTCGGTCTTCGTTCCCTTCAGCATTTCGGGCGTTACACCCTTCTTCACATAATCTTCCATCGTTCATAACCTCCTTTTTATTTGGAGTATGAACGAAAAAATTTCCTTTTATTCGCTTTTGGCAAAATCCGCCGCCAAAATCGCACAGGTGCCGATATCACGGTAGATCTCCTTGATCTTCATACCACCGTAGGTAACACCTTCAAAACGCATTCCCACCTTTTCCATCACGCGCCGCGAGGCCTCGTTTTCCATCATGTATTTGGCTTCGATGCGATGAAGTCCGAGACGTTCAAAGCCAAAGCGAAGCACCGCCGAAAGTGCCTCGGGTGCAATACCGCGACCTCGGTAATCGGGACTTATGACATATCCCACCTCGGCCACGTCGTGCGGAAAGTGAAAGCGCGTAAAGCCGCAGGTGCCGATCATTTTGTTGTCTCCCTTGAGGATGAGTGCCCAATCGTAAAAATCGCCAAGCTGATAGTGATGCGAAAGGTGCGCCAAATACTCCTTGGTATACTCCACACTCGGATGCGGACTCCATGTCAGATGCTTCGTCACATCGGCACGGCGTGCGTACTCGTACATATCGTAGCAGTCGCCCACCATCATCCGCCGTAGCAAAAGCCGTTCGGTCTCAAGCGTAGGCATATGGGAAAAAATCGAATAGACGTCTTCACATTTCATAAAAAATCTCCGTTCCGAAAAATCACACTACATTTTATGACGCGCCGCCCTTTTTAGAATTCCCACGGCGGAATTCGCTGGGTGTCATGCCCGCATATTCTTTAAAATTGCCGTAAAGAGACACGGCGTCGCGGTATCCGACCGACTCCGCGATCTCCTCGATGCTGTAATCGGTAAACAAAAGCTGCACCTCGGCCTTTTTCATGCGCTGCTCGGTGAGAAGCGAGCGAAAGCTACGCCCCGTTTCCTTACGAACCAGCACCGAAAAATATTTCGGGTGATAGCCGAAGGCCGCCGCGGCCGTCTCCACCGTTACACTCTGCAAATTTTCAAAGAGATAGCTCTCAAGTCGCCCCGTAAAGTCCTCCTCCTCGCGCTTACGGTAATTGCGCAAAAGCTCGGCAAAAAGCAGAAGAAGGATGCTCTCAAGAACCGCCGACGAATAGCCGTCGCTCTGCAAAAGCTCCTTGACGAGAAGTTCCACAATGGTCTCCGCCGCATCCGAAAGATTCTTGAAGGCGCGATAAGGCTCACTTCCGCCGTCGCTGAGAAGGCGGTTGAAAAAGCCGTCCAGCTTGTTGTCGCGAATCACGGCGGCGTACACCGATTTGCCAAAAATGCGCCGCGAAAGCAAAATATTCAGCACCACGTCACGCTCTCCGTCAAAATCGGTCAAAAAATGCGTGGCACTCGGATTGTGAATGCAGGCATCTCCTTGACCGAGCGAGATGCGACTCTCGCCGACGCAGTCGATCACGCTTCCGCGGCAGACGTAAATGATCTCCACGAAATCGTGACAGTGCGGCACACCGTTGAAATCCTCGGTATGCAGACTGAGGAAAACGTCACCCTTACCCGCAAGAAGCTTATCGGGAAGCGAAAGCGTCGGGTGCGCGGCAAAAAAAGCGGCAAGGTCGGCGTAATCCTCGCCCGCCGCCTGCTCCTTCGCCCATGAAAGCGTCTCCTTCGCGATCTTCTCACCGCGCGCCCAAAGCACCTGCAAAAGCTCTCGTTTCACCAAAGCACCCCCTTTTTTTCTTATTTTAGCATCTTTCGCGCTCTCTGTCAAGAAAATCTTACTTATTTTAAGTTAATTTCTTAAGAAAACCCATTGAAAAAACCGTACTTAACCTTATATAATAAGGTTAGAAACAGAATTGTCCGAAAAGGACGCTTTCAAGGAGGAATTTAACATGAGTGAACTTTATTCTTTGGCTCAAAAAAGCTATGCTTCTCTCGGTGTAGACACCGAAAAGGCTCTTGCTACCATGCGCGATATCACGATATCGGTGCATTGCTGGCAGGGTGACGACGTAACGGGCTTTGACAGCCCCGCCGCACTTTCGGGCGGCATTCAGACCACGGGCAACTATCCCGGCAAGGCAAGAACCCCCGAGGAGCTTATGGCCGATCTTGACAAGGCCTTCTCTCTCATTCCCGGCAAGAAAAAGCTCAACCTGCACGCCTGCTATGCCATCTTTGAGGAAGGCGAGTACGCCGATCGCGATGCGATCACACCCAAGCACTTTGCCAAGTGGCTGGCCTTCGCCAAGGAGCGCGGCATGGGCATCGACTTCAACCCCACCTTCTTTGCGCACCCGATGGTGAAGGACAATCTCACCCTCTCCTCGCCCGACGAGAAGGTTCGCAAGTTCTGGGTAGAGCACGGCAAGCGTTGCCTTGAAATTGCCGATTATTTCGCCAAGGAAACGGGTGAGCCCTGCGTAATTAACTACTGGATCCCCGACGGCTACAAGGATATTCCTGCTGACCGTATCGGTCCCCGCGCACGCTACAAGCAGTCGATGGATGAGATCCTTTCGATTCCCTACGACAAGAAGAATGTCTTCGTCGCGCTGGAGTCCAAGGTGTTCGGCATCGGTCTTGAGTCCTATACCGTAGGCTCGGCCGAGTTCTGCCTTTCCTATGCCGCCGCGAAGGGCATCACACCTCTTATGGACAATGGACATTATCATCCTACCGAGGTGGTCTCGGACAAGATCTCCTCTCTGCTTCTTTTCCACGACAAGATCGCACTTCACGTGACTCGCCCTGTTCGTTGGGACAGTGACCACGTCGTTCTCTTTGACGAGGAGACCCGCGAGATCGCCAAGGAGATCGTTCGTAACGACGCGCTTGACCGCGTATTCATCGCAACCGACTATTTTGATGCCGGAATCAACCGTATCTCCGCGTGGGTAACCGGCGTTCGCAACGTCCGCAAGGCGCTTCTCTACGCTCTGCTTGAGCCGAGCGCCAAGATGAAGGAGCTTCAGGAAACGAACGACATGACCGCCCTTATGGTACTGAGCGAGGAGCTGAAGACCGCCCCCTTCGGTGCTGTTTGGGAGGAATATCTTAAGCGCGAGAACACCGAAAGCAATTATCTGGACGAGATCCGCCGTTACGAGAGTGAGGTTCTCTCGAAGCGCTAAGCAGGAGGTATTATCATGCTGAAAAAACTGATCGAAGAAACCAAGCGGAATTCTCTGTCTTACGGAAGCCTGCCCTTTTGGTCGTGGAACGAGACCTTTGACGACGACGAGCTTCGCCGTCAGATCCGCAATATGCATGATCTCAAAATGAACGGCTTTTTCATGCACGCAAGAAACGGCCTTGTGACCGAATACCTCTCGGACGAGTGGTATCACGCCATCAACGTCTGCATTGACGAGGCCAAGAAGCTCGGCATGGAGGCGTGGTCGTACGACGAGTACGGCTTTCCGTCTGGCTTTGCAGGCGGCAAGCTGCTTGAAGATCCCCAAAATTTTGCCTGCTTTATCAAGCATAAGGTAACGAACACATACCCCGAGGACGATGTTCTTGCCGTATACGTGATCACCGATAACCGTGCCAAGAGAGTGTTTGAGGCGATCGAGGGTGTGACCGAATATCACGTCATCACGGTAGGGTACGACAGCTCTTACGTAGACACACTCGACAAGCGCGTGATCGCACGCTTCATCGAGGTAACGCACGAGGACTATAAGAAGCGCATTGCCAAAGAGGACTTCGGCACCACCATGCCCGGATTCTTCATCGACGAGCCGCAGTGCTACCGTTTGGCAACGCCTTGGTCAAGCATCTTTGCCGAGAGCTTTCAGGAGCGCTTCGGTTACGACATCATGGATAATCTCGTGGCTCTCTTTGTGCAATGCGAAGGCTTCCGCGCCATTCGCTTTGACTATCACAAGCAGATGACCGATCTCTTTATCAACAGCTTCGGCCGACAGGTCTACGAATGGTGTGAAGCTAACGGTTGTCAGTTGACAGGCCACACCGTAGAGGAAAACTTCCTTCACACCCAGATCGGCCGTTGCGGCTCGGCCATGCGCTTCTATTGCTATGAGCATATTCCCGGCATCGACTATCTCGGCCGCCGACTTAGCTTTAAACCCGACAGTCTGCCACAGCAGCTCGGCTCGGTGGTGGCACAGCTCGGCAAAAAGAAGGCTCTCTCGGAGACCTTCGGCTGCTGCGGTTGGGATACATCGCCCCGCGAGCTGAAGAACATTCTCGATTATCAGTTTGCCAATGGCGTAAACCTGGTTTGCCAACACCTTTACACCTACTCCGCACGCGGCGAGAGAAAGCACGACTATCCGTTGCATTTCTCGGAATATCTCCCGTGGCAGAAGCATCTGCGCAAATTCAACGAGCATTTCAACAATCTCGGTTATCTCCTCTCGCGCGGCGAGGAAGCGGCAAATACATTGGTGATCCACCCGATCCACAACGCGTATATGTACTTCGATCACGAGGATCAGGCCGGCTCTGTCTCGCATCTTGACACGGCCTTCCGTACGCTTTCGGATCTTCTCTCCCGCCATCAGATCTCGTATCACTACGGCGACGAGGATATCATGGCAGAAATCGCGCACGTGGAAGGCAATACACTTGTCGTGGGAAAGTGTACCTACGACAAGGTGCTGATCCCAAAGGTCGAGTCGCTTGACTCCTCTACCGCCAAGCTCCTTAAGGAGTACGCGGCAAACGGCGGCAAGATCATTCTCGAGGGAGAGCTTCCCACGTACGTGGACGCACGTCCTGCCGATTATTCGTGGCTGAAGGCCACCATGACGGTCGATGAGCTTTTGGCCGAGGAGGACATGATCGCACGTCTTGCGGACGGCTCGAATCTTACCACCCTGCGCGCCATGAACCGCAAGGTCGACGGCAAGCGTATCTTTTTCCTGTCCAACATCAGCTCTGCCGAATACAAGGATGTCCGCGTTCGCGTAAAGAATTGTAAGAACCTCGTAAAGCTCGACATTCTCACGCTTGAACCTTCCACCGTGTGCGGCGAGGTACAGACCAATGGCGATTTCCTTATGCATTGCAACTTTGCGGATTCCGAGTCGATGCTTCTCATCGAAAGCGACGAATGTGCAGCGCTTCCCCTTGCCGATTTCACGACCGAGGATGCACCTTACTTCTTGCCCCCCAAAACCGTTCGCTTTGTCGAAAGACCGGAAAATACACTCACGCTGGACACGATCAGCTATTCCTTTGACGGCAAAAACTTTGAGGGGGATCTGCCGCTCATGGCTCTGCGTGACGATCTGCTTCACAAGCGGTATCGCGGCGACCTTTACGTCAAGCAGTGCTTCACTGTGGACGAGATTCCGAATTCGATCTCTTTTGCCTGCGAGACCATGCCCTACCGTTCGGTCACCGTAAACGGAAAGGAGATCACGCTTTCGGATAAGCTTTGGCGCGAGCCCTGCTTCCGCACGGCCGATATCACCTCGCTGGTCAAGATCGGTAAAAACGAGATCGTATACCATATCGACTACTTCCAGCGCGACTTCGTGTACTACGTTCTTTACGAGTGCGACGAGGCAAACAGCCTCGCCACCAGCCTGACCTTCGACACCGAGCTTGCCGAGACCTATCTCTTCGGTGATTTTGCGGTAAAGACCGAGGGTGCGTTCAAGTTCGAAAAGGGTGCGTTCTGCTATTTCGGAGATTTCCAAATCACCAAGAGCAAGGATACCATCGACATTCAGAACGTCGTTATGGACGGTCTCCCCTTCTTTGCGGGAGCGCTTCACTTAGGCTTTAACCACGAGTGGAGAAAGGGAGAGCCTACCATCCTTCGTATCCAAGGACAGTACGCCGTTTGTGAGGTGTATGTGGGCGACAAGCATGCCAATACGCTTGTCTTTGAAAAGGATTGCGATCTTTCGGCTTATCTTGCCGAGGGCAATAACGAGATCGAGCTTCGTCTTTTCAACTCGAACCGTAACCTCTTGGGTCCGCTCCACAGCCCCGAGCTCGAACCATACAACATATATCCCAGTACCTTCACTTGCGAAAACCGCTGGGAAAACGGCAAATCGCCAAACTATCTTGACGACCGCTATTGCTTTGTCCGTTTCGGCCTTGACTGTAAGTGAAAAAATTGTAAAAAACCAAATAAAAAACCGAAATCCCCTTGACAAAGGGGATTTCTTCTATTATAATAAGGAAAAGGATAGAGGCGCGCATGACAAGAGTACGGGCGGTGTCAAGTCTTCGCAGGACATTGCCGCTCCGAAAGGGGATTGCGCCGAAGTTTGTCGTAAGCGAACGGCATGCTGGTAGAACGGTTAAGAGCCGTGCTACTGTCGCATTTTTTTGCGGAGGGCTATCGGGCATAGGAGCTGTCTTTTGGGCAGATCTCTTTGTATCCCCTGAGTCGAGCCGCAGAAATCGGCTCTTTTTTATGTTTGTAATATTTATTGGGAAAGGATCCAAAACTATGAGAAACCCCATTTTTGAAGGCGCGGCCACCGCGCTTATCACCCCTTTAAACGAAAGCGGCGTAGACTACGAGGCCTTTGGCAGGCTGATCGATTGGCAGATCGAGTCGGGCATTGACGCACTCGTCATTTGCGGCACCACGGGCGAGGGCTCGACGCTGACCGACGAGGAACACCGCGAGGCCCTTGCTTTCTCGGTCAAGCGCGCGGCGGGCCGCGTGCCGATCATTGCGGGTACGGGCTCGAACGACACGGCCTACGCCATCGAGCTTACGAAATTTGCTTGCGAGGTAGGCTGCGACGCGATGCTCGTGGTTACCCCTTACTACAACAAGGCAACCCAGAAGGGCCTTATCCAAATGTTTGAAGCTATTGCCGACGCCTCCACCAAGCCCATCATTCTTTACAACGTTCCCTCGCGCACGGGTGTCAGCATCGAGCCTGAGACCTATCTCGCCCTCTCGAAGCATCCGATGATCGCGGCAATTAAGGAAGCAAACGGTAACATCTCCAAGATCATGGAGACCGCCGCGCTCGTTGGCGAAACGCTTGACATCTATTCGGGTAACGATGACCAGATCGTTCCGATCCTCTCGGTTGGCGGCAAGGGCGTGATCTCGGTGCTCTCCAACCTCATTCCCGCCGAGACCTCCGAGATCTGCAAGGCTTACCTCCGAGGCGAAACCAAGAAATCGCTTGAAATGCAGAAAAAATATCTTGACCTCATCAACCTTCTCTTCTGCGAGGTCAATCCTATTCCCGTCAAGGCAGCCATGAGCGCCATGGGCTTCTGCGAGGACTATCTCCGTCTGCCCCTGACACCCATGGAGGACGCACACCGCGAAAAGCTTTTCGCGGAAATGAAGCGCCTTGGCATTATCTGAGAAAGGATAACCGATTATGAAGATCATTCTTTGCGGAGCAAACGGCAGAATGGGCAAGGTCTGCCAAGAGATCATCGAGAGCGGCTTTTGCGGAGCCGAGCTTGCCGCCGTCGTTGACATTACCCTTCCCACGACCGACTGCCCCTCCTATACCTCGCTTTCCGACGTTAAGGAGGAGGCCGATATCCTCATCGACTTCTCACACCACAGCTCTACCGATTCGATTCTTGCCTTTGCCAAGGCGCGCCGTATGCCCGTCGTAATTGCCACCACGGGACAGACCGAGGAGGAAAAGGCAAAGATCCGCGCCGCCGCGGCCGAGATCCCCGTCTTTTTCTCGGGCAATATGTCCATCGGCATCGCGCTTCTTATTTCGCTTGCCAAAAAGGCGGCCTCTGTTTTCCCCGATGCCGACGTAGAGATCGTGGAAACGCACCACAACCGCAAGCTTGACGTACCCAGCGGCACCGCGCTTATGATCGCCGAGGGCATCCGCGAGGCGCGCGGTACGGGCGAGCTTTGCATCGGCCGCCATGAAAACGGCAAACGCCCCGAGGGCGAGATCGGCATTCATTCTCTCCGCCTCGGCAACGTGGTGGGTGAGCATGAGATCCGCATCAATACGGGTACGCAAACCATCACCTTAAAGCACGAGGCGCACAGCCGCGCACTCTTTGCCGAGGGCGCACTTACCGCCGCCGCCTTCCTCATTGAGCAGGAAAACGGACTTTTTAACGTCAACGACCTGTTTGGCTGAAAGGACACCTTATGATATGCAACAATCTTTCGGTTAACGAAAAAGGACATCTCGCATTTGCAGGCATGGACACCGTAGAGCTTGCCAAGACCTACGGCACCCCCCTTTATCTGCTTGACGAAAATAAGATCCGCGAAAAATGTAATATCTACAAGCGCGCCATGAAGCACGCGTTTGGAGAGAATGCTCTGCCACTCTACGCGGGCAAAGCCCTTTGCATCAAGGATATCTACCGCATCATGCGCGAAGAAGAAATGGGCATCGACGTGGTATCGAGCGGCGAGATCTACACCGCCAATGCCGCAGGCTTTCCCATGGAAAAGGCTTACTTCCACGGCAACAACAAGACCGACGCCGACATTGCCTACGCAATGGACGTGGGCGTAGGATATTTCGTGTGCGATAACGAGGAGGAGCTTCTCGCCATCGA
>SVRO01000062.1 GCA_015064795.1 Oscillospiraceae bacterium
CGTCTGGGGAGACGGCCGAGGGCGCGCAAATGCTACATCGCCGAAAAGAAAGCGAGCTTTCTTTGTCGGCGTGTAAGCTTTGCGCTGACGGACAACCGCTTCGCGGTTCTCCGTCCCAAAATGACGTAAAGTTTGCGCGTGCCAATGCAGTAAAAGTTTTCGCCCAGCCTTTTTCAAAAGGCTGGCGGGGTGTGGGGCAGAGCCCCACATCGTCCTCCCCGACAAACATCAATTTATAGAACATCGCAAGACAAGGATGGATATGAAAAAACGCTTTGCCAAGATCTATTTGGAGATCACGAATTTATGCAATTTAAATTGCCGCTTTTGTCACGGTACGAGGCGAGCGCCGCGCATGCTGACGGCGGGCGAGTTTCGTGCGCTTGCCGAAAAGCTCTTTCCGTTTACCGACTATCTTTATTTGCACGTATTGGGCGAGCCGCTCATGCACCCCGCGCTCCCCGAAATTCTTGACGCGGCGTCATCGCTCGGCTTTCGTGTTTGTATTACCACCAACGGCACGCTCTTGGGCGAGCGGCGCGAGCTTTTGCTTGCGCACGCCGCGCACTTGGGGAAGGTGAGCATCTCGCTCCACAGCGCCGAGGCCAACGGGATCCCGGTTTTGACCTATCTTGACGGCGTGCTGGACTTTGCCGCCGCGCTCGGCGCGCGTGGCGTGCCGTCGGTGCTTCGGCTTTGGAACCTCGGAGAGAGGGGAGAGAACGCGGAAAACCAAGCCATCCTTGCGCGTCTTGAAGAAAAATTTCCGAAGCCGTGGCAGGAGAACCGCCGCGGCACCACGCTTTCGCCCTCGGTCTATCTTGAGTGGGGCGAACGCTTCGATTGGCCTGACCTTGCGGCCGAGGATCACGGCGAGGCGGGCGCGTGCTACGGGCTTCGCGACCAGATTGCCGTCCTGTCGGACGGCTCGGTGGTGCCTTGCTGCTTGGACAGCGAGGGCGACATCACACTTGGAAACCTTTTTGAAAGCGACCTTGCTGACATTCTCGAATCGCCGCGCGCCAAAGCGATCGCGGAGGGCTTTCGCCGCCGCCGCGCCGTCGAGCCGCTCTGCCGCCGCTGCGGCTACGCAAGACGCTTTTTGTAAGAAAAATGCTTCCTTGAACTTTGTGTGTTAAATTGATGTTTATCGGCCTCTTTACGTGGGGCTCTGCCCCACACCCCGCCAGCCTTTTGAAAAAGGCTGGGCGAAAACTTTTCTTGCATGGGTACGCTTAAACTTTACGTCATTTTGAGCCGCGTACAGCGCACGCGCAGAAAAGAAAGCGAGCTTTCTTTGTCTGCCGCGTGGCTCGCGGCGTAAACGTTCTTCGCACAAGGTGCGAAGAACCAAAATGACTCGGAGCCCCTTTCCAATAAAGTTTTTGCAAACTTTGTAGTGAAAAATTCCAGAAAAGTTTTTGAGGGGTCTTGGGGAACTTTTTTCAAAAAGTTCCCCAAGCGTAACTCCCTGATACATCAAAATTTGAATTGCAAATGAAAAACCGCGCCGAGAGAACTCGGCGCGGCGATTTTTTATGTGAGTTAAGGTTTTTTGACCGTCAAATTCAGCAGGATGGCGACGACCGACAAGGCAAGCAGGAGCGCGAAAGGAATGACGTACCCGCCGCTCGACGTCTGCAGTGCGGCGCAGGCGGTCGCAATGAAGGATGCCCCCATAAGATTGAAATTGCTGATGCTCAAATTGGACGCAAAATACTTTTTTCCGTAAAAAGCGAGTGTGAAGGCCGAGGAGACCGTGGGGGAGGTTCCGTAGGAAAGTCCCGTAAGACACAGACCGACGACGCAGAGAGGAAGCGAGGAAGTGACCACCGACACCAGTGTTACGGTGGCGGCAACGGTGGTCAAAACGGTGGCACCGATCATCGTGAAGCGGCGGCCCATGGTGTCGAAAACGGCACCCGTGAGAATGCGGCCGAGGCCGTTGCAAACGGCAAGCACGCCGACCAGCGTCGTTGCAAAACCGGCCGTGGCACCAACCGAAAGGGCGAGGTCGTTGGCGAAGCTGATGACCGAGCTGCCCACCGCGGTGAAGCAAACGAGCGAGAGAAAGGCTCTCCAGAAGGTAAAGCGGCGGATCATTTCCGAGGGTGTATAATCGCGCTCCTCAAAGACCTCCTCGCGCACCGAGCTCTTACGCTTGGGGGCAGGGAAGACGGTGTCGGGATCGGGGGGCGTGATAAAGAATGCGGAGAGGATCAAGACGATGCCGATGACGGCACCGAGCAAAACGTAGGTGTTTTTCCAACCGAGCGGGCTTGCAAACAGGCGCGCGGCGAGCTTTCCGAGGATCAGCGTGCTTGCGCCGAAGCCCATCATCAAAACGCCCGAGGAAAGTCCCTTTCGGTCGGGAAAATAGGCGTTTACCGTCGAAATGATGGCGATATATGCCATGCCGATGCCAAGTCCCGCGAGGAAGGCGTAGCTGAAAAACAGCCAGAACGGCGCGAGCGGCGCGAGGATTCCCGCAAGAGCGATTCCCGTACCTGCGAGCGTGCCTGCTATGAGGATGGTCGGACGTGTGCTGATGCGGCGAATGATCTGACCCGACAAAAATCCGCCGAGACAGAAGAAGCACATCGTCAGGGTATAACTGAACGCAAGCTGACCGGACGTGAAGCCCACTTCCTCACGAAAGGGGACTTTCAGGATGGACCATGCGTAAAGAACGCCCGCAAAGAGCATGGAAATCACGCCGACGGCAAGCAGGAACCAACGCTTATTGATATTTTTTGTTTTCATGGGAATTACCTCGTGAGTCTTGGGGCGCAGGGCCCCTTTTTTCTATTTATTATAACATATTGCGCGGTCGATGTAAAGAGACTTCTGCTTGAAAAAGGAAGGTTTTGTGACATGATAAAAATATGCCCCATCGTCATTTCAACGACGGGGCATATTTTCTTACCATTCTGATAAATTACGCCTTGAATGCTTCCTCAACGGCAACGGCAACTGCCACGGTCATACCTACCATGGGGTTGTTACCTGCGCCGATGAGACCCATCATTTCCACGTGAGCGGGTACCGAGGACGAGCCTGCGAACTGTGCGTCGCCGTGCATACGTCCCATGGTATCGGTCATACCGTAAGAAGCGGGGCCTGCCGCCATGTTATCGGGGTGAAGCGTACGGCCTGTACCACCGCCCGAAGCTACCGAGAAGTACTGCTTGCCGTTCTCGTTACACCACTTCTTGTAGGTGCCGGCAACAGGGTGCTGGAATCTCGTGGGGTTGGTGGAGTTACCCGTGATCGAAACGCCGACGTTCTCGAGCTTCATGACTGCAACGCCCTCGGGCACGCTGTCCGAGCCGTAGCAGTTGACCTTGGCGCGTGCGCCGTTCGAGAAGGACTTCTTCTCGGTTACGGTAACCGTCTCGGTGTAGGGATCGAACTCGGTCTTGCAGTAGGTGAAGCCATTGATACGGGAAATGATATAAGCGGCGTCCTTGCCAAGACCGTTGAGGATAACGCGGAGGGGCTGCTTACGAACCTTATTGGCGTTGAGAGCGATCTTGATCGCACCCTCTGCGGCCGCGAAGGACTCGTGACCTGCCAAGAAGCAGAAGCACTCGGTCTCCTCGGAGAGAAGCATCTTACCAAGGTTTCCGTGGCCGAGACCTACCTGACGGTTCTCGGCAACCGAGCCGGGAATGCAGAAGCTCTGCAGGCCGATACCGATATTTGCGGCAGCGGTTGCGGCGCTCTTGTCGCCCGTTCTCTCGGCTTCCTTAATGGCGATCGCTGCGCCAACGGTGTATGCCCACTTTGCGTTCTCAAAGCAGATGGGCTGGGTTTCCTGAACGATGGTGTAAGGATCGATGCCCTTCTGGGCGCAGATGTCCTTGCACTCGTCGATAGAGGAGATACCATATTTTTTCAGAGCCTCGAGGATCTTCGCCTCGCGTCTCTCGTAACCTTCAAACTGTGCCATTTGTGCGTACCTCCTTATTCGTGTCTCGGGTCGATGTACTTCACGGCGCCGTCCTCGGCGGTGAAGCGACCGTAGTGACCCTTGGATTTCTCATATGCCTCGTTCGGCTCCATGCCCTTCTTGATGAAGTCGGTCATCTTGCCGAGCGATACGAACTCGTAGCCGATCACCTCGTCGTTCTCGTCCAGAGCCATTCTCGTGCAGTAGCCCTCGGTCATCTCGAGGTATCTTACGCCCTTTTCCTTGGTGCCGTACATGGTACCAACCATCGAGCGTGCGCCCTTACCGAGATCCTCAAGGCCTGCGCCGATAACCAGACCGCCCTCGGAGAAGGCAGACTGCGAGCGGCCGTATACGATCTGAAGGAACAGCTCACGCATAGCGGTGTTGATGGCGTCACACACAAGGTCGGTGTTGAGCGCCTCAAGAAGCGTCTTGCCGGGAAGGATCTCGGCGGCCATAGCGGCAGAATGCGTCATACCCGAGCAGCCGATGGTCTCGACGAGTGCCTCCTCGATGATACCGTTCTTGACGTTGAGGGACAGCTTGCACGCGCCCTGCTGGGGGGCACACCATCCTACACCGTGGGTGTAAGCGGAAATGTCGGTGATCTCCTTGGCCTGAATCCACTTTCCCTCCTCGGGAATGGGAGCCGGACCGTGGTTGGGGCCCTTCTTGACCACGCACTGATGCTCGACCTCGAGGCTCGCGGCGTATGGGCGTTCACTTACGTTGCTCATTTTCGTAACTCCTTTATATGTAGTAATTTGTCAATCGCAGTAATTAGTCAATGATCTCGCCGTAAACCTGGCCGAAGGCGCAAGCGGCATTGCACTCGTCGGTGTCGATGTGCATAGCAAGTGCGAACTTGGGGCTTACGCGAACGACAACGTCGTCGAAGATCAGAGGTCTTGCCGTGTCAAGCTTAACCTTCACGATCTGCTTATCCACAACGCCAAGCTCGGCAGCGTCCTCGGGCGTCATATGAATGTGTCTCTTTGCGACCATAACACCCTCTTTGATCTCAACCTCGCCGCAGGGGCCAACCAGCTTCACGCCGGGGGTGCCTGCCACGTCACCGCTCTCACGAACGGGAGGGGTGATGCCGAGTGCGCGTGCGTCGGTAAAGGAGACCTCCGCCTGATCTGCGGGTCTTGTGGGGCCGAGAATGCTCATCTTGATCGAGCCCTTGGGGCCAACGACTTCAATCTTTTCCTCGCAAGCGAACTGACCGGGCTGGCTGAGGTCCTTCTTGTTGGTGAGCTTTGCGCCCTCGCCAAAGAGGATCTTGAGCGTTTCGTCGGTGATGTGCGCGTGTCTTGCGGACGTTTCTACGATGAATTTCTTTGCCATGATAGATATTCCTTTCCTTGTTTTGAATTCAAAATTTTCATTCACAGTATTATAGCATAATTTTTCCATTTTGTAAAGACGCTTGGGGCAAAAAAGCGTCAATTTTTTGTCAATTTCGGCCGTCGGATTTTGTAAAAAATGAAAAAAATGTATTTTGGCACTTGCAAAACGGTGTCAAACATAGTATAATAATAACAGATTTTATGAAAGGAGCCTTGAAACATGGCTAAAAAAACAAACTCTGAACTTTTTTCTGCTCTCTTGTACATTGTGGTTGGCGTACTGCTTGCTGTTTTCCCCGGTAAGGCTCTTGCTTGGGCGATGACGGTTGCAGGTGTCGTTTTCGTGGTGTCCGGCGTTTTGGATATTATCAAGTCCAACGTGAAGAGCGGTGTGATCAGCCTTATCATCGGCGCGGCTATCCTGGTGCTTGGTTGGACGGTTACGGGTATCGTGCTTCTCGTGCTTGGCATTCTCATTGCCGTAAAGGGTGCGATCGCGTTGCTTGACGCCCTGAAGAAGAGCAACAAGGGTCTTATGGATCTCCTGTTCCCGATCCTTACGATCGTGGTTGGTATCCTGCTCGCCTTCGGTAATGCACTTGAGATCATGGTCATCATCGGCGGTATCCTTCTTGCCGTGAACGGTGTTGTCGGCCTCGTCGGCGCACTTAAGAAATGATCGCAAAGAAAAAACGGCCTTCGTCGAAGGCCGTTTTTTCTTTGCGGTAACGGTTTCAAATTTTGATTTATCGGGGAGAGAACGTGTAGGGAACTTTTTGAAAAAAGTTCCCTACCACCCTCAAAAACTTTTCTGGAAATTTTTACTACAAAGTCTGCAAAATTTTTATAGCAAAAGTTGTCCGAGTCATTTTGGTTCTTCGCACCTTGTGCGAAGAACATTTACGCCGCGAGCCACGCGGCAGACAAAGAGAGCTCGCTCTCTTTTCTGCGCGTGGTGTTTTCGCGGCTCAAAATGACGTGAAGTTTGCACATACCCATGCGAGAAAAGTTTTGATCAAACTTTTTCAAAAGTTTGCGGGTTCCAAGGGCAGAGCCCTTGGCGTTCCCCTACAAACATCAATTTATGATTTTTTCGTCTCACATTGACAAATGGGAAAAAAAGGTGTATCATAAAAGTATAAAAGAAAAGGAGAAATGACTATGACTTGGCTTTTTATGGCATTGGCTACGGCCGCGATTTTGTTTATACTGCTCGGCTTAGGAAAGGGCGGTTGGAGGATCAACAAGAAGCAGATGCTTGCCGTTTTGGGTGTGCTTTGGCTGGCTTGCGGTGCGTTTACCACCGTTCCCACGGGACACACGGGTATCCTTATCACCTTCGGACGCGTGGAGGACACCACGCTTGAGGCGGGGCTTCACCTCAAGTCGCCCTTCCAGGAGGTCGTTTCGATGGATAACCGCACGCAGAAGCAGACGCTGGATCTTCTTTGCTTCTCGAGCGATATTCAGGAGGTCTCGATCAGCTATTCGGTAAACTATCAGATCCAGAAAACCAACGCGCAGAAAATTTATAAGACCATTGGTAAGGACTATTACCATGTAGTAATGGAGCCGCGCATTCAGGACGCGGTGAAGAGCGTGATGGCGAAGTATACCGCGGAGAGTCTCATTGAGGAGCGCGATACGCTTTCGGTCAAGATCACCGAGATCCTTGAGCGCGAGCTGAGTATTTATAACATCGACGTGATCAATACCGCGATCGAGAACATGGATTTCTCGGACGCCTTTACGCAGGCGGTCGAGGAGAAGCAGGTCGCACAGCAGCAGCTCCTCAAGGCGCAGACCGAGCAGGCCCAGCTCACCATGGAGCAGGAGGCCGAGGCCGAGCGTAAGGAGATCGCCGCTACCGCCGAGGCCGAGATCGCGGTCATTCAGGCCGAGGCCGAGAAGGAGGTCTTGAAGATCCAAGCCGACGCGGCCGAGTACGCAGGTCAGAAGGACGCGGCCGTCAACGATGCGTTGGCAAAGTCGCTGACCGACATTCTTTTGGAATACTACGAGATCAAGCAGTGGGACGGTAAGCTTCCCGAATACTACGTGACGGGAGTGGACGGCGTAAGTCCCATCCTGGGAGCAGGTAAGTGATGCAAGAAAGAAAAAGGGGAAGGTTTATCGTTCTTGAGGGCATTGACGGGTGCGGCAAAAGCACGCAGATCGAGCGGCTTGCCGAACGCTTGCGTGCCGAGGGCAGAGAGGTGGCGGTCACGGCCGAGCCGACCGACTCGGCCAGCGGCAAAATGCTCCGCGCGGCCCTTTCGGGTGCGGACAGGAGAGGGCCCTGTGAGATGGCGGCACTCTTTCTGCTCGACCGCATATATCACAACGTCTCGGAGAACGGCATCGAGGCCATGCTTGCGAAGGGCATCGACGTGATCTGCGATCGCTACTATTACTCCTCGCTTGCGTATCAGGGAAGTGAGACCGATTTCGCGTGGGTGCGCGACATGAACCTTGCCTGCCCCGAGATCCGCCGCCCCGACCTTTGTCTCTTTCTCGACGTGGAGCCCCGTGTGAGCCTTGCGCGCATCGCGGCCTCGCGCACGTCGACCGAGATCTACGAGAAGGAGGAGCTTCTCGAAAAATTCCGCGCGCGCTTCCTTGAGGTCTTTGCGATGCTGAAGGAGACCGACCGCGTGGCCGTCGTGGACGCTTCGCGCGATGTGGACGAGGTCGCCGAGGCCGTCTACCGCGCCGTTAAGGAAAACGCCGAAATATAGCCGAAATATAAAGGAAAAGCCGTTGCATCGCAACGGCTTTTTGTGTGTGATTTTGCAGGGGAGAACGATGTGGGGACTTTAAAAAAACGCCCCTTCTCCTTTGCCAATATAACACACCGATAAATCAAAATTGGAAAGGCGTCGGTTTGGAAAAAATTCGTAAAAAAGAGGCGTGGTTTTGTCGAAGCGTGTCGAAAAAGTGGAGTTTTAGTCAAAAACTGTAGGAAAAAACTTCCAAAAAAGTTCGAAAAAAGTCTTGACAGGAAATATATGGAAGTGTTATAATAGAAACGTCAAAAATAAGTCGAAAACAGAGTGAAAAGCGAGCATTCTGTCAGCAAAAAACGGAGGAGAAATATGAAATCAACAGGTGTAGTAAGAAAGATGGACGACCTTGGAAGAATCGTTCTTCCCATTGAGATCCGCAAAATGATGGACATCGGCGAAAAGGACGCGGTGGAGATCTTTACCGATGGCGATAAGATCATTCTTCGCAAGTACCAGCCTGCGTGCATCTTCTGCGGCGACGCGGAGGACGTGGTGCTTTTTGAGGGCAAAAAGGTCTGCGCGGCCTGCATCAAAAAGATGCAGCAGCTTGCTCTGTAAACATAGCTTTTTTGGAGCCGAGGCAACCCCTCGGCTCTTTTGTTAAATTGATGTTGGTAGGGGAGTTACGCTTAGGGGACTTTTTGAAAAAAGTCCCCTAAGAACCCCCAAAAACTTTTCTGGAATTTTTTACGACAAAGTCTGCAAAAGCTTTATTGTAAGGGGGCTCCAAGTCATTTTGGT
>SVRO01000063.1 GCA_015064795.1 Oscillospiraceae bacterium
ACGATATGTCCCAAAAAGGAGCGCAATTTATAATAGCAACACATTCTCCCATTCTACTTGGTTGCCCCAATTCGCAAATCTTATCCTTTGATAATGGTAAAATTTCACCTTGCGACTACGAAAACACCCTAAGTTACCAAATCACAAAAGGATTTTTGTTCAACAAAGAGCGTATGTTGAAAGAATTGTTCGATGATTAATATGTCATCTATTTCGGTCGCGTAACACAAAAAATCCAAGTCGTAAGAGTTGGTTTTTTTCATTTGTGCCGACAGGCACAACATCATTTGACCGAAGGGCAACAGCATTTTGAGCGAAGCGAGAACATCATTGCCGCTCGCGGTACGATCTTCAGGGAAGGATCGTTTGAAGCTTCTTGACGATCTTAAGATTATATGATATAATGGGCGCAGAAAGGTGGTGGCGCTATGTATACGGAAAAACAAACCAAAAATATCCTTACCAAACAAACGATAGCCGAGGAGCTTTTGCGCGAGGGTAAGAAATCGCGGTTGGTTTCTTTTCTTTATTTGATTCTGGTTACCTTTTTTGGCGAGCTCGTGTGCCTGCTCATTTATGTATCCGACCTTGCAGGGCGCGAGCGCGGAGCGATTCATTGGATCCTTTATTTTTCTCTTGTGATAGCTTGTATGATTCCGTTGCTTTTTGTGATTTTTTCCATACCTGCGTGGCGCTCCATGCAAAAGCGTTTGAAAAACGGTGATTTTTTTGTCATTACGGATACCGTCGTTTATAAGGAAGAAAAAACGATAAGAAGGAGAAGAAGCATACGCGCGGTAAAAATCTTACATTTTCAGAGTTTTGGAGATATTCATGTAGGCTCCACTTACTATCCGATGACGTCGAGTGACGACGTGTTTTATATGGTGGTTTTTTCAGAGGATTCGAAAGCACCGATAAAATATTATCCTGCAAAGCTGTATGAATACAAGGAATAAAGATATAGCAAATTTGGCGGGGAGTGGGATGAAAAATGACCAAGGAAACGAAGAATATTATTACTTATGAGGGCTACAAGGAGTTGTTGTCCAAAGCGGCAAGATCAAGTCTTTGTATGAATATAAAGAAACCGAATAGAAAAACCGCACCGACCTGTTGGTCGGTGCGGTTTTCATTTTTTATGCGAGGGCATTTTCGTTGTATTTCCGTATCATCTTTTTGGAAACGAGGATCGCGAAGATCAGATGAAGTGCCAGCGTGATGATCCAGGTGATCGGATAGGACAGGTAGATGGTTCGCGGCGCGGGGAAGAGCTTGAATACGGTTTGGATCCAAAGAATTCGGAGAACGCAAACGCCGCCAAGAGAAATGATCATGGCCGTGACCGAGCGGTCGAGCGCGCGGAGCGCCGCACAGAACACCTCCATAAGTCCGCAAAGGAAATAGGTGGGAGCTATGATCCAAAGGCGTTGCAACGCCGCCTCGACAGAGGCCTCGGTGGAAACGTAAAGCGATATCAGCGGATAGCGAAGGAGTATCAGGAGTGCGCCACTGATAAGGCCGATCGCCGTGACGAGAATCGAGCTATAGACCGTGAGCGGTTTTATGTTTTTATACTTTCTCGCTCCCACGTTCTGACCGATGAAGGTAAGCGCGACGTGATAGATGGAATTCATGGCGATATACATGAAGCCCTCAAGGCTTGCCGTTGCCGAAGAGCCGGCAACGACTGCGTCGCCAAAGCCATTGATCGAGGATTGTATCAGGACATTGGAGATGGAAAAGAGAGAGCTTTGTATACCCGACGGAATTCCGATCTGGAGTATTTTTTTCAGCTTTTCGCCGTGAATGCGGAGCTCTCCGAGAGAAAGGTGGAGCGTGCCGTCATGACGCATGAGATAGATAGCCGCCATGATGGCAGAGAGATACTGCGAGGCGATAGTGGCAATGGCTACGCCGTCCACGCCCATGTCAAAGGCGACGATCAGAAAGACATTCAGAAAGACGTTGACAACGCCCGAAATGGCAAGAAAGATGAGCGGATGCTTCGAGTCGCCTGCCGAGCGCATCATGGAGGCTAAATAATTGTAAAGCATGCCTGCGGGCGCACCGAGGAAGAAGATCTTCATATAGAGCGTGGCGAGCGGGATCACGTTTGGCGGTGTATCCATGAGCCGAAGCAGGCTCTCGGAGAGGAAAAAGCCGACAGCGGCGATCACGACGCCGCATATCAGCGCCAGAACCACCGAGGTATGCACTACCTTTTTGACCTCATTGGGCTCCTTGGCACCGATGTGGTGTGCCACACAAACGCCAGAGCCGACCGAAAGACCTAAAAAAAGGCCAACAATAAGGTTGGTAAGAGAACCCGTGCTACCGACGGCGGCAACGGCAAGGTCGCCGCGGAATTGGCCGACGACCACAAGGTCGGCGGCGTTATACAAGCATTGCAGAAGGCCTGTGAGAATGATGGGGATGGCAAATGCCAGCATTTTTTTGAAAAAAGGCCCTTCTGTCATATCGATTGTTTTTTTGATTTTTTGCATGGTGTTCCTCTGTTACAAAAAGATTTACAAGGGTATTATAACACGTTCAAACAGAATGTCAAGAGATATAGAAATTTTCCGATTCTATTTTTAACCACCTTGAAAAACCCGCCAACTTAGAGACAAGTTGGCGGGTTTCGTTATGAAATTCAGTCTTCGATCTCTTTGGTTGCTTCATCGAAGATGGCGGTGATCTCCTCGGAGGGCTTCTTGTCAAGAAGCGTTACGAGGATGGATACTACCATGCTTACGGCGAAGCCGGGGATAAGCTCGTAAATGCCCGTGGGCTTCGAAAGGAAGGCCAGCCAAAGCACGTCAACCAGCGCGCCGCTGACAACGCCCGCAAGCGCACCCTTATAGGTAAATCTGCGCCAGAAGAGCGAGAGAATGACAACGGGGCCGAAGGCCGAGCCAAATCCTGCCCATGCGTTTTCCACGAGGTTCATGATGGCCTGTGCGCCGTTACCCTTGCTGCTTGCGATGAAGTAAGCGATCACGGCAACGACCAGCACGACGCCGCGTCCTACCCACAGAGTCTCCTTGTCGGAAGCCTTCTTACGAATAAGCGGCTTGTAGATGTCCGAGGTGAAGGAGGAGGAGGCCACGAGAAGCTGGCTGTCGGCCGTCGACATCGAGGCCGCGATGATGGCCGAGAGAAGAAGTCCCGCGATGAAGGGGTGGAAGAGTATTCTCGAAAGCTTGATAAATACCATGCTCTGTGCCCCGTTTGCAAGAAGCTCTTCGCCCACGAGCATTCTTCCAAAGTAGGCAATCACGATGACTGCCCCCAGCGAAAGAATGACCCATGCGATCGCTACGATCGCCGATTTTTTGACCATCGAGGGCTTCTTGATCGCCATGAAGCGCACCAGAATGTGCGGCATACCGAAATAGCCGAGACCCCAAGCAAGTCCGTTTGCAATCTCCTTGGGCGAAGCGGCAAAAATGTTGGTTACAAATTCGTATTTGGTTCCGTCAAACTCAACGATGTTGGCAAGAATTGCCGTGTCGAGATCCTTGGTAAGTACAATGATGATCGGAACGGCAAGAACCGCAACGAGCATAAGGAGACCCTGGAAGAAGTCGGTCCAGCATACTGCCTTGTAGCCGCCAAGGAAGGTATAAACGATCAGGATGGCCGCGAAGATCAGCATGGCGAGGCCTTTCTCTATGTTAAACAAAGAGGTGAATACGTTTGCGCCTGCAACGAAAGCAGAAGCTACGTAAACCGTGAAGCAAACGAGGAAGACGATCGCACAGACGACCTGCAGCGTTTTGCTCTTGGTGGCAAAACGGTTGGAAAGGTACTGGGGAAGCGTGATTGCGTCGCCCGCTGCCTGCGAGAAGCGGCGAAGTCTGCGCGCAACAAGGATCCAGTTGAGTGCCGTACCGATTGCAAGACCGATGCCGATCCACGCCTGTCCGAGACCGAAAGCCAAAATGCTTCCGGGAAGGCCCATCAGCAGCCATGCGCTCATGTCCGAGGCCTGCGCGCTCATTGCGGTCACCCAAGGACCCATGGATCTTCCGCCAAGGAAGTAGTCCTTATCGGACGTATTCTTGGATTTAAAGAAGAAAAATACGCCGGTGGCGAGCATCGCTATGAAGTAAATAATAAGTGCCAAAAGTTCAAAATTCAAAACAATTCCCTCACTTTCTTTTGGTCTTGATAAAAAAAGATAATACATTATATCACACTTTGTAATAAATTGCAAACATTATTTTCATTTTTATGCAATTTTTTACAACGATCGTTTTTTCGTTGGATTTCTTGGGCGTCGGTTGCTTTTCGGGGAAAAGTGTGCTATAATAAAAAACAAAACAGTCTCAACAAAGGGGATACTATGTATTTTGATGAACTTACGCTCGGCATGACGGTAGAGACCGCCCCTGCCGTGATCCAAAAGGAAAAGATGATGGCGTTTGCCTACGATTATGATAACATTCCGCTTCATACCGACGAGAAATATGCCCAAAGCACACCATTTGGCAAGCTGATCGCACCGGGCGTTATGTCCTTTATGTCAGTGTGGGCAAAATATCTGGAGGTCGACTTTTTCGGCAAGGCACTTTTGGCGGGAAAATCCACCAAGATTGAATGGCTGAAGCCGGTGTATGCCGACGATGTTCTGACGGGAAGGGCAACGATTACGAATCTTACGAGACGGAGTGCAAAAAACGGTCTTGTTGCAATTTCTATTGAGGTTTACAATCAAAAGGGCGAGCTTGTGTTGACCAACGTTACCGAGGCTATCGTGAAATGTAGACCGACAGAAACCGAGGTGTGATGTATGAAAAAGACCTACGTAACCTCTATGCCCAATCACATCGGTGCTTTTTTGAAGGCAAGCAAGTGCTTTTCCGCTTTGGGCATCAATATTACTCGTGTAAGCTATAACAAGGCGGTGGACTCGCACACATTGTTTTTAGATGCTGAGGGCACGGAGGAGCAGCTTGGGAAGGCGGATGTGGAGCTGGAGAAAATCGGATATTTGCCGAACAGCGAAAGCAAAACCAGCATCGTCCTGCTTGAATTCTGTCTGGAGGATGTCCCCGGTAGCGTTACGAGCGTGCTGACGCTGATCCATGATTTTAATTTTAACATTTCGTATATAAGCTCGCAAGAAAACGGAACCGAATACCAATATTTCAAAATGGGGTTGTACGTTGAGGACCTTGACAAGATTTCCGAATTTTTAAAAGAAGCCGAAAAGCTTTGTAAGGTTCGTGTGATCGACTATAATCGCTCGGAAAAGGTTTATGATAACAGTATTTTCTATAATACCTACGTCATGGGGCTTTCGCAGGCGGTGGGACTTTCCGCCGATGTCAGCCGTGAGCTTTTGGTTCACGTGAATCTTGCCATGCAGACGCTGGACGAGCAAGGCCTTTCTCCCTATAGAACCTTTGATAGCATAAGTAAGTTTGCGGAGCTGCTCGGTGCTTCCAAGGGAAGTGCGTTTATGCCGCGAATCAGTACACACAAAATTACCGACAACACCGAGATCTCATTGATAGAGCCGCCCTGCGGGAGCAATACCTTGCTTATCAAAAGCAACGGAAGGGTGCTTTTCGTGGATAGCGGTTATGCCTGCTACCGTGAGGAAATGTTAGCGGTTTTCAAGAAGCTTCTTCCCGATTTTGAAGGAATGAAGAAAACCGTTTTGGTAACGCACGCCGATGTGGATCACTGCGGGCTTTTGCCGATGTTTGACGAGGTGATAGCCAGCCCGAAGACCGCTCTTTGCTTCAAGAATGAATTTTTGGGGAAGGACGGATATCGGGAAGAAAATCCGCTTCACAAGCCCTATATCCGCATTTGCAAGACTCTTACCTCTTATGAGATCGTGCCCCCCGACAAGATCACGGTTTTGGGGCGGGATACGGGATCCTTGAGAGAGCCGTTGACGCAGATCGGATTTTTCAATTTTGAAGAGCTTCATTTTGAGGTCTATGAGGGTAAGGGTGGACATTTGCCCGGTGAAATCGTATTGATCGACTATACGAATCATATCGCGCTTACCGGAGACATCTATATCAATGTACACGGATTAACGCCTGCGCAGGCCGAGTACAACCAATACGCCCCTATTTTGATGACCTCTGTGGACACTGACCCCAAGCTTTGCGCGGAGGAGAGACGGGCGATTTTGCAGCGTCTTGGCGTTGGACAGTGGCAAATTTTCGGTGCACACGGCTTTAAAAAGGATTACTCGGTAAACGTATAAAAGATAACAGTGAAAGAGGTATTCAATGGCAATCATAACGATCGTTGGCTCGGGCATGATGGGCTCGGCACTTGCGTTTCCCGCAAGGGAAAACGGCAACGAGGTGCGTCTTGTTGGCACGCATCTTGACCGTGAGATCATCGAGGCCTGCAAGCGTACGGGCAGGCATCCGAAGTTTGAGAGGGATTTTCCCGATGGTGTAAAATATTATCAAATCGAAGATTTGGAGGTCGCGCTTGACGGTGCGGATTTCGTCATCGGCGGCGTGAGCAGCTTTGGTGTGGAATGGTTTGGCGATTTTGTGCTTCCGCGTCTGAAGGACGGCACGCCCGTTTTGACGGTTACCAAGGGACTTATGGACACCGATGAAGGAGAGCTTCTCACCTATCCTGCGCTTTGGCAAGAAAAACTGAAAAGGCTTGGCAAGCACGTGCCGCTGAACGCGGTGGGCGGTCCATGCACGAGCTATGAGCTTGTGGCGCACGATCAGACCGAGGTGGCCTTCTGTGGCGAAGATCTTGCGGTGCTTGCATCCTTGAAGAAGGCTATGCAGACCGACCATTATCATATTGGCATTACCACCGACGTGGTGGGCATTGAGAGTGCGGTTGCTCTCAAAAACGGCTACGCCTTGGGTGTGGCACTTACCATCGGCCTCAATCAGCGGAATTTTGGGGACGATACGCTTCATTTCAACTCGCAGGCGGCAGTCTTTGGGCAGGCGACGAAGGAAATGTATAAGCTTCTTGAATTTCAAGGTGCCATGACGCCCTACAATCTCGGCGTGGGAATTGGCGATCTGTACGTTACGGTGTACGGAGGCCGCACGCGCCTTATCGGCATTCTGCTTGGGCGTGGACTTTCCATTGACGAGGCAAAGGCCGAGCTTGAGGGTGTGACGCTGGAATCCTTGGTGGTGGCCGAGCGTGTGGCACGTGCCATACGCAAAAACGTAGACAAGGGAGTGCTTGACGCGCGCGATTTCCCACTTCTTTTGCACATTGACGACATCGTTTGCGGAAGAGCCGCAGCCGATATTCCGTGGGAGAGCTTTACCGATATGAAGTAATGGAGGAAAACGGAGGATGAAAATATTTGCCAAGATCGGTGTGACAATGAGCATCTTGTGTGTTGCCGCCTTTGCTTTATTTGCAATTTCATTTCTTTTGATGGATGATACTTTGGTGCAGGGGATGGGCTGGTTTTTTGTAGCGTTTGTGTGGATTGTTGGTGGGGGGAGCTTGCTTTGTTACTTTGTCGATGCGATTCTTTCCATTGTAAAAATTTGCAAGAAAAACGATCCTATATTCAATGCCGCTTTGGTACTGACGATCCTTGGGCTCCTTGTCTTCTTTACGTTGGATCTCGGTTGGCTCTGTTTGGTAGATTATTTGGCAATATTCCTATTGGAGTGGGTTTCGTTGGCTCGGGAAAAGGCATAGAGAAGACAACGGTTTCCGTATCCATCGGTACATTTGTTTGCATGAGAGCATAGTATATAACGAGACTATAATAGGAGATCGGTATGTATTACAGAGCAAACAAAAATAATATGGCTTCCATTCTTCGCAGACTGCCCGACGCGGTGGCGGTGATGAACGGGGCACCGAGTAACAGGCAGATCTATGGAACGGTCAACTTCTATCAGGCGAGGCAAGGTGTCTTGGTGGTGGCGGACCTTCACGGTCTGCCTGTTTCGGTGATGCCTTGTCAGGACGGTATTTTTGCCTTCCACATTCACAGTGGTGCGGAATGTAGCGGAAGCGGAGCAGATCCGTTTTCCAATGCGGGAATGCACTACAACCCAAACAGCTGTCCGCATCCCTATCACGCGGGCGATATGCCACCCCTGTTTTGCGTGGGCGGGCAGGCCTTTCTTTCCTTTTTGACCGACCGATTTAGTGTGCGTGAGATCATCGGTAAAGCTGTGATCCTTCACGACCGTCCCGACGATTTCACCACACAGCCGTCGGGAAATGCGGGCAGTAAGATCGCCTGCGGTATTATTTCAAGGGTGAGGCGCTAAATCAAAAAAGACCGTCATTGCCCAACTTCTCATAAGGAAGTTGGGCAGTTTTATTCGCCTTGGGCGAGTTCTATTGCTTCGCAGTGATATTCGGCTATCGCCGAGTGGTATTCGCTACGCGAGTTTGGAGGCGAATAAAATATC
>SVRO01000064.1 GCA_015064795.1 Oscillospiraceae bacterium
CAACGATCTCGTTGTTGTAAATAAACTCATAGGGAGCGAAGCCTGCTTCTGTGTAAACGAGAAGCGTGTTGTCATCCTTTTCGCCGCAGCCTACGAGGCAAACAGCGGTAGCAAGCATAAGAACGACCAAAACCAAAGACAAAATTTTTTTCATGATAATTTTCCTTTCTGTGATAAAAAATGTTTGGATTTTTGTTTTCTGTCTTTCAACACGCGTATTATACCGCAAAAATATTCATTTGTCAATAGGTTTTTGAAAAAAAGTTGAATAAAAATCCAAGAAAATTTGATTTTTTGAATTTTTGTGAATGAATATTCATTTTTTCATACATAAATTCGCCTTAAAGCAGCTTTTTGAGGTACTGTCCCGTGTAGGAGGTCTCCACGGCGGCGATTTCCTCGGGCGTTCCCTTGGCGATGAGCTCCCCGCCCTTGTCGCCGCCCTCATAGCCGAGGTCGAGAATATAGTCGGCACACTTAATCACGTCAAGGTTATGCTCGATGACAAGAACCGTGTTGCCCGCGTCGCAGAGCTTCTGCAGCACCGCAAGCAAATGCGCCACGTCGGCGGTATGAAGTCCCGTGGTGGGCTCGTCGAGAATATATACCGTCTTACCCGTACTGCGACGCGCCAGCTCGGTAGCCAGCTTCACGCGTTGCGCCTCGCCGCCCGAAAGCTCGGTGGAGGACTGCCCGATCTTGATATACCCAAGACCGACGTCGTAAAGCGTCTGCAGCTTATGACGGATACGCGGCAGACCGTCGAAGAAGGAAAGCCCCTCCTCCACCGTCATCTCCAGCACGTCGTAAATATTCTTTCCTTTATATTGTACCTCCAGCGTGTCGGCATTGTAGCGTCTTCCCTTGCAGACGTCGCACTTGACGTAAACATCAGGTAAAAAGTGCATCTCGATGCACTTCACGCCGTCGCCCTCACAGGCCTCACAGCGTCCGCCCTTAACGTTGAAGGAAAAGCGTCCCGACTTATAGCCGCGCGCCTTGGCGTCGGGCGTTTGCGCGAAAAGGTCGCGAATATCGGAAAACAATCCCGTATAGGTCGCGGGATTGGAGCGCGGCGTACGGCCGATCGGGCTTTGGTCGATGTCGATCACCTTGTCAAGATGCTCGATGCCCTCGATTCGATCGTGCTTTCCCGCAGAGAAGGTGTACGCGCCGTTCAGCTTTCTGGCAAGAACGGGATACAGAATGCCGTTGACAAGCGAGGATTTGCCCGAGCCCGAAACGCCTGTCACGCAGACAAAACAGCCAAGCGGGATCTCCACGTCGATGTTTTTCAGATTGTTCTGAGCCGCGCCGAAGATGCGCAGGAATTTGCCGTTTCCCTTGCGACGTTCAAGCGGCACGCGTATTTTTTTGCGTCCCGAAAGATAGGCACCCGTCTCGGAGTCCTTGCACTTCATGATCTCCTCAGGCGTACCCGTAGCCACCACGCAACCGCCGTGAATGCCCGCGCCGGGGCCAATGTCCACGATATAATCCGATTCCAGCATGGTCTCCTCGTCGTGCTCGACCACGATCACGCTGTTGCCCACGTCGCGCAAGCGCTTGAGCGTGGCAATAAGACGTGAATTGTCGCGCTGGTGCAGACCTATGCTGGGCTCATCCAAAACGTAAAGCACACCCACGAGCGAGGAGCCGATCTGTGTGGCGAGGCGAATGCGCTGAAGCTCGCCGCCCGAAAGCGTTCCTGCCTTGCGCGAAAGCGTCAGATAGTCAAGACCTACGTTCACAAGAAAGCCGAGGCGCGCGCGGATCTCCTTGAAAATGTCCTTCGTGATCAGCTTTTCGCTTTCGCTCAGCTTCAAAGATTCCACAAAGTCGAGTGCCTTCTTCACGGGCATACAGCAAAATTCGTGAATGTTAAGGCCGCCCACGGTGACCGAGGCCGAATTGGCAGAAAGACGGCTCCCCTTACACTTTGGGCAGACCGACTGCTCCACGAACTGCTCGTAATAGTCGGCATTCATGCCCTGCGCCATTCGCTGCTCCACCATCTTGACAAGTCCCTCGAACTTGACCTTTTGATGATATTCCTGACCGCCGAAAAACCGACGGATATCGTAAAGCTCGTTGCCCGTTCCGTAAAGTAGCGCATTCAGCGCATTTTCCGAGAAGCTTTCCAGCGGCATATCCAGCGTAAAGCCAACGCGTTCTCCAACCGCCGCAAAAAGCGGGCCGTTCCAGCTTTCCTCCTCCAAGGTCTTGAAGCCGTTCACCGCGATCGCGCCCTCGTCAAGCGAAAGCGAGCGATCGGGAATCATTTTGTCAACCGATATTTTATTCAGCTCACCAATACCAAGACAAAAATCACACGCGCCCGCGGGGTTGTTAAAGGAAAACATCCGCGGCTCCAGCTCACCAAAGGAAATGCCGTGCTCCTCGCAGGCATAGCTTTGCGAAAATTCCAGCTCGTAGGGCTCGGCCTCGCGTGGCAGAACGGTCACGGTCAGGTGGCCGTCGGCCAGACGGAGCGCGTTCTCGATCGAGTCCGAAAGACGCGGACGAATGTCCTCGCGCATCACCAAGCGGTCGACCACGACCTCGATGCTGTGTTTGATATTTTTGTCAAGCGAAATGCTCTCGGAAAGCTCGTAGATGCTGCCGTCCACGCGAACGCGTGAATATCCGCTCTTCTTCGCATCGGAAAACACCTTTTCGTGCATTCCCTTCTTGGCGCGCACGACGGGTGCCAGCACCAAGAAGCGCTCCCCCTCGGGAAGCTCCAAGATGCGCTCGATGATCTGGTCGGTGGTCTGCTGACGGATCTCCTTATGACAGATCGGACAGTGCGGCACACCGATACGGGCGTACATCAGTCGAAGATAGTCGTAGATCTCGGTCACCGTACCCACCGTGGAGCGCGGATTTTTGGAGGTGGATTTTTGGTCAATGGAAATGGCGGGCGAGAGACCCTCAATAAGATCCACGTCGGGCTTATCCATCTGACCTAAGAACTGTCTTGCGTACGAGGAGAGCGACTCCACAAACCGCCTGTGTCCCTCGGCGTAAAGCGTGTCAAAGGCAAGTGAGGACTTTCCCGAGCCCGAAAGCCCCGTAAAGATCACCAGCTTGTCTCGCGGTATGGTGACGTCGATATTCTTCAGATTGTTGACGCGTGCGCCTTTGATTACAATTTGATCTGCCATATTTCTTCCTTATATATTCTATGATTTTTTCGCATTTTCAAGCTCGCGAATGCGATCGCGGTATAGCACGGCCTCCTCAAAGTCCAACCGCTTGGCCGCCTCGTGCATCTTTTTCGTAAGCTCCTCGATAAGCGTTGTCTTCTCCTTGGCCGTAAGCTTTCCCGCCTTGGCCTTCGCCTTGATCCTCGGATTGTCCGAAAGCTCGCCCTGTACGCCGATCTCAATGACGTCACGAACCCCCTTCACGACGGTCTTGGGTACGATACCGTTGGCCTTGTTGTAGGCGTCCTGTATCGTGCGGCGTCGGTTGGTCTCGGCAATGGTCTTGGCCATCGACTCGGTGATGCGGTCCGCGTACATAATGACGTGTCCGTCGGCGTTTCGCGCGGCACGGCCCACGGTCTGAATAAGTCCTCGCTCGGCACGGAGGAAGCCCTCCTTGTCGGCGTCAAGAATGGCCACCAAGGAGACCTCGGGAATGTCAAGTCCCTCGCGCAACAGGTTAATGCCGATTAGCACGTCAAAAACTCCAAGGCGCAGATCACGTATGATTTGTGTTCGTTCCATGGTTTGCACGTCGTAATGAATATATTTGACCTTAACTCCGTTTAATTCGAGATATCCCGAAAGGTCCTCTGCCATTTTTCTGGTCAATGTGGTCACAAGAACTCTCTCGTTTTTCGCCGTTCTTGCGCGGATCTCCATGAGAAGATCGTCCACCTGCCCCTCCACAGGACGCACCTCAATGTCGGGGTCAAGAAGTCCCGTCGGACGAATGATCTGCTCTACCGTACGCTCCGAATGCTCGGCCTCGTAGTCGCCGGGCGTTGCACTGACGAAAACGGTTTGGTTCAGCTTGCTCTCAAACTCCTCGAAAAAGAGGGGGCGGTTGTCAAATGCCGAGGGCAACCGAAAGCCGTATTCGATCAGGTTGGTCTTTCGCGCTCTGTCGCCGCCACTCATACCGCGCACCTGTGGCAGCGTCATGTGCGACTCGTCCACAAAAAGCAAAAAATCTCGGGGAAAATAGTCGAACAGCGTATACGGCGTCGAGCCTGCAGGTCTGCCCGCCAACACGCGCGAATAGTTTTCCACGCCCGAGCAGAAGCCGACCTCGCGTAGCATTTCAAGGTCGTATTTCACGCGCTCCTCGATGCGCTGTGCCTCCAGAAGCTTTCCCTCGTTTTTAAAAAACTCCACGCGCTCGCGCATCTCGCGCTCGATCTCGGCGAGTGCCGCTTCCCTTTTGTCGTCCGAAACAGCATAGTGCGAGGCGGGATAGATGGCGGCGTACGAGAGCGTGCGCAAAAGTTCGCCCGTTACTACCTGAATCTCGCTCACGCGGTCGATCTCGTCACCGAAAAACTCCACGCGGATCGCCTTATCCGAGCTTGACGCGGGAAAAACGTCCACCGTGTCGCCGCGCACGCGGAAGCGGTCACGGGCAAAATCAATGTCGTTGCGATCGTAGCTGATGGCAATGAGATGATGAATAAAATCGTCACGGCTCATAGCCATGCCCGGACGCACCGCCAGCAAAAGCTTCTGATATTCGCGCGGATCACCGAGCGAATAAATGCAGGAAACACTCGCCACGATGATCACGTCCCGTCGCTCAAAGAGCGACGAGGTGGCGCTGTGACGAAGCATGTCGATCTCGTCGTTGATCTGCGCGTCCTTTTCAATATACATATCCCGCCCGGGAATATAGGCCTCGGGCTGATAATAGTCGTAATAGGAAACGAAATACTCGACCGCGTTTTCGGGAAAAAATTCGCGGAACTCCGAGCAAAGCTGAGCGGCAAGTGTTTTGTTGTGCGCAAGCACCAGCGTGGGCTTTTGAACGTTGGCAATGACGTTTGCCATGGTAAAGGTCTTACCCGAGCCCGTAACGCCGAGAAGCGTTTGCATCTTCTCGCCCGCAAGCACGCCCTCGGTGAGCGCCTTTATCGCCTCGGGCTGATCACCCGTCGGCTTATATTCACTGTGTAAAACGAAACGCTTTTGTTCCGAATTCATATTTTCTCCTTTTTCACCTTGGCAAGCGGATTTTCGTTCATGGCTTCCTCCATGCTCCGATTGCTGACGTGCGTGTAGATCTGCGTGGTGTTGAGCTGCTCGTGACCGAGAATGTCCTTCAGCACGCGAACGTCCACGTTACCCGACTGATACATTAAGGTTGCCGCCGTGTGTCTCAGCTTATGCACCGAAAAATGCTTGGACTCAAGCCCCGCAAGATCGAGATATTTATACACCATCCACTGCACCGTCTTTACGCTGATGCGCTGATGGCGGGAGCTGAGAAAAAGCGCGCTGGTGCTAACCTTCTCGTCGGTCTGCTCCTCAAGCCGCTCTCGAATGTAGGTAACCAGCGCGTCGCGGCAGGCCTCGTTGAGATACACGATACGCTCCTTGTTTCCCTTTCCGAGAACGCGCAAGGAACGAAGCTCGCGATCCAAGTCGGAAAGATCAATACCAACCAGCTCCGACAAACGCATGCCGCAGTTGAGAAAAAGTGTGATGATGGCAAAATCGCGCGCCACAGTCTTGGATTCCTTGTCGTTTTTCACGGCCTCAAGTAGCGCAAGCGACTCCTCCAGCGTCAAAAACTTCGGCAAGGACTGCCGCTTTTTCGGTGACTCGATGTTCGCCGTCGGATCCTTTTCAAAATAATGCTTTTTGGAGACGAGATAGCGATAAAAGGCCTTCAGCGCCGAAAGCTTGCGCGCCTTGGCGGCGTTCTGGTTGCCGCGCGTGTTGCCAGCGTACATCAAAAAAGTATAGATCTCTTCGGTGGAAACGCTCTTCACAAGCTCCAGATCCACGCCGCGTATGTCAATCTTCTCAAATTCCTCTCCGATGGTTGCCATGCCGCTGCGCGATGCAATCAGGAAACGGAAAAAAGTCCGCAAATCCAACATATATTCGTCCACCGTGCGTGACGAACAGCCCTGAATGGCCGATTTATACGCCATAAAATCGCGTATCACCGACGGAAATTCCCCAACATTGATCTCTCCCATGCTTCTCTCCTCCTTTTATACTTTATACGCCCTATTATACCTTACACCTTCTATTATACAAAAACAATTTATTTTTTAGTGGCTAAAGTGTAAACTTTTGTCGTTTTTATTGAATTTCTCAAATTCTTGCTATATAATAGGTAGCAAGAAATTCATTTACACGGAGTATACTATGCTTTCTTTCTTGAAGGAACGTTCCTACGATATTGTAAAAATGTTTGTGGATCAGGTTGCCCTTGCCCTTTTCGGTATTTCCTTGGCAGTCGCCTCGCCGGGGCTTTCGCTTCGGGTGGTAACCGGCATTTTTTCAGTAGCCTTTTACCTTTTCCTCATCTACCACTTGGTTTGGGAGGTTGGGTTCAAGGATCGCGGACGCATTTCGCGCGGCGAAGCGCCAGCCTCTCGCTTCACCGGTCTTTATCTGGGACTTGCGGCAAGTACGCTCAATTTCTTAATTGCCATCTTCATCACGCTTGGAACCTTCCTTTCGCACATCCCCTTCTTCAGCAATGTGGGCGGTGTTTCGATCACCGCCGGGCTTTTGCTTGAAGGTATGTATATGGGGCTTTTGGCCATTCGCGTAAACGATACCCCTTTAAACACCATGTGGTTTATGTGGTTCCTCATCACGATCCCCATGATCGTAACCGCCGCGATTGCCTATTTCGCAGGAACGCGCGAATTCCGCTTTTTCAAGCCAAAGCCGCCAAAAAACATATAACCCAAACGGGCAAAGTCATTCTTGACTCTGCCCGTTATTTTCTTGCTTCTTCAAATGTTAACCTATTCCCACATAAACGCCCCTAACCATCCATTTAAAAAAGCAGACCGTTTCCGTCGGAAACGGTCTGCTTTTTTGCGGTTAGTCGCAATTTTCCCAGTTGTGATATACGTTCATAACGTCGTCGTCCTCTTCGAGCTTTTCCACGAGAAGTCCCATAAACTTGATATCCTCCTCAGTTTCCAGCGTCACGGTGTTGGACGGAATCTTATCCTTCTCGGCCGAAGCCACCGTGTAGCCTGCACCCTCGATGGCTTCCTTTACGGCGTAAAGGTCGTCGATCACGGTATACACAACGAAGGCCTCGCCGTCGGCGGAAAAGTCCTCGGCGCCCGCCTCAAGTGCGGTCTCCATCAGCTTATCCTCATCGATGTCGCCGTCCTCGTTGTCGATCACGATCACGCCCTTTTCCTCAAACAGAAAGCCTACACAGCCTGACTGGCCGAGATTGCCGTGATACTTGGCAAAGTAAGAGCGCACATTACCTGCGGTACGGTTGCGGTTGTCGGTCGTGGTCTCCACGATCACGGCAACACCGCCCGGACCGTAGCCCTCGTATACGATCTCCTCGTAGTTCTCGTCGGTGCTTCCCATCGACTTCTTGATGATACGGTCGATATTATCGTTGGGCACGTTGTTCGACTTTGCCTTCTGGATAAGATCGCGAAGCTTGGAGTTGGTACTCGGGTCTCCGCCGCCTTCCTTTACGGCAATCGAAATTTCCTTACCGATCTTGGTAAAAACCTTCGCTTTTTGCGCGTCGGTCTTTTCTTTTTTGTGCTTAATATTCGCCCATTTGCTATGTCCTGACATTTTTATATTCTCCTTAAATTTTTTCTTCTTTCTTCAAACAGATGAGTCCAAATGCATTGCCAAGCACCGTCTTTGCGGCAAGCGTCAGCATACGTCTGGTGTTACGCACCACCTCATCCTCCGCGCTTACGATCTTACACTCGTGGTAGAAGCGGTTGAACGCCGCCGCCACGTCGAGAATATAGCGGGCAATGACCGAGGGCTCGTAATCTCTT
>SVRO01000065.1 GCA_015064795.1 Oscillospiraceae bacterium
CGCGCAATATGTACCGAGAATAGCACCAAGCAGGCCGAAAACGGTAACGAAATCCAGCGCGGCGTCCTTGAGGCGCCCCGAAGAGAAGGCGGCAAGCGGAATGGTGATTAGTTGAATGCTGCACAGAAAAAGCGGAAGTACGTTGACCCAATACATCGCACTGCCGTGCCGTATGCACAAAATGATGATCTTAAAGAGCTCAAACGAATCGATAAGGAGTGCCGAGAAGATCAGCACGCGATTTTTTTGCCGGTCATCCTTTTTGCGATAGCGATGTCCGAGCCAAATCGCCAAAACGAGCATCACGAGTACCAAGGCCGAAACGAACGAGAGATGTTCGACGGACATATAGCCTTCTGCCTCTCGCGTATAGCCTCCAAAGCCGAAAAATTCGCGCAACGTCATAGCATTTGCTCGTTTTTGGGATTCACAAGCCTACACCTTCTTTTCTTATGGAGTGAGATATTTATCCTATTGTATCACACATTTTCGAATAAAACAAGGATTTTTGTCGAATTGGTAAAAATTTTCTGATGGTTATATATTAGAGTGACAAGAAAGGGCGACCGTACGGTCGCCCTTTTGTATTTTTGCAAAAAATCAGCGGCGGTCTCTGCGTCCGAAGATCGTGAGTACGTAGAGAAGGAAGCGGAGGAAATAGACGAGGGAGGTCAAAAGCGAAGCAAGATAAGTCATGGCCGCGGCCGAGAGGACTTCACTCGCGCCATCCATTTCATCGTGTGTTAAGATTCCTTCGTCAAGCAGCATTTTTTTGGCACGTTTGCTGGCGTTCAGCTCCACGGGAAGCGTGACCAGCGCAAAGAGCAGGGCGCCGCCGTAGAGGACAACGCCGATCATGGCGATATAAAAGCCCGTGTTTTCGTTGGCGGTGGCTACAAAGATGTCAAGCAAAAGTCCGATAAGCACGAGCGGCATAGATAGGCCCATGCCAAAATTTACGACGGGAACGAGTGCCGTTCGTATCTGGTAGAAAAGGTACCCCTTTTTCTTTTGCATTACGTGCCCCATTTCGTGTGCCGCCACGGCAACGGCGGCAACCGAACGGCTGGCATAGGTGCTGTCCGAAAGGTTTATGATCTTTTTGGTGGGATGATAGTGGTCGGAAAGCGTGCCGTTTACGTGGCCGACCGAGATGTCGCGGATCCCATTGGCTTGCATCAAACGTATCACGGTATCGTAACCCGTGAGTCCCGTGTGGCAGGGAAGGCGGTCGTTCTTGGCAAAGGCGCGCTTGACCTTCGAGGATGCGATCCCCGAAAAGATGGCACAAAACAGAATGGCACCGAGAAACCATAAATAATCCTGTAAGTACATTCTATCTTCTCCTTTTTTGTTTTATGTGTATAGTTTGCTCGTTTTTAAAAATGAAATACAAAGATTCTTATATTCTCTATTTTAATACGATCTGGTAAAAAACAATATGTTTTTTCAATTTCAAGCAAAAAACAGGGGCAATCACCAAGGTGACCGCCCCATTTTTATCCCTTATGAAAAGACGAGAAATCCAAGATCCTCCATGGTGATGCCAAGTCCGATCGCCTGAAGGAAAGCCTCGAGCCACTCCACGTTTGCAGAAATGGCGACAGAATAGAACAGCTCGACGTTCTTTTTCAGCTCCTCGTCGCCCAAATATCGCGAGGGCTCAAGCGGTGTGCTGATGGTATAGGTTGAGGCATCCAATTTGCCAAAGCCCTTACAGGTCGTAGCGTCTGCACTCTTCCATGCATATGTTACGGAGCAACTTACGTTTTTCACGTCTTTCTCAAAGGTTATGGAAGCTACGCGTGAGCTTCTTGCTTTCTCATCCGAGAAGGTAACCGTGAAGGTGTCGTCTTCGATATTGTAGGATATACCGAAAACCGATCCGTCATCCGACTCGTTATCGAAGATATATTCGGTGCGTGTCTCTTTAGTGGCGTTGTCGCGGATCCAATCGGCCAAAAGCTCATAAGGATCGTTGAGCTTGCGGTTGAGTTCTGCGATCGTGATGGGTTTGATCTCTGTCAGCTTATCCAGCTCTGCGACGAAAACGGCAAAATTGAGCTTGATTGAGCCCGACATTCTCCACGCGTTGATCGCAATGACCTCGCCGTATACGTTAAGGAGCGGGCCACCCGAATTGCCGTTGGTAATGGGCGTGTCATGCTGAATATGTGCGAAGCCGTCCGCTTCGATGTTGGCGTTGGTGACGGTGCCGCTGAGGCAGGTGTAGGCGAGCGATTTGTCAAACTCCAAGGCTACGCCCACGGCGTATACCGTTTCGTTGGCTTTTACTGCTTTTTTGCAGATGGGGGCAACGGGAAGGCCCGTGGCGTTGATCTTCACAATGGCAAGGTCCATCGTAGCGTTGTAGGCCAGTACCGACTCGATCTCGTACTTTTTGCCATTTAAGGTAATCGTGGCCGAATACGCATCCTCTAAAATGTGGTAATTGGTGATGATCTTACCGTCGGCGGTATATACAAATCCCGCACCGTAGTAAGCCTCCTTGCCTTTGGAGTTGTAGGTCGTGATCTGCCCGACGTATGTAATTGCCTCTTTGTATATTTCATCGCGGGTATATGTCGGCAGGGAATAGGCCTCGGTATAGGAGTGGTTGCACGCGTCGTAGGTACAGGAATATTTTACGGTGCCCGGGGTGGTGCAATCGGCTCTGGTAACGATCTTGCCTTCATCGTATTTATGATCAACCTTGGGAATATTCAAATATTCCGCCTCGCCGCAAGAACGGCAGATGCGCGCCTTTACGCCCGCAGATACGCAGGTGGGCTGAACGGAGACCTCCCACGTGGAGAATTCGTGCGTATGCACGGTCTCACTTTCGGATTCGCTTTCACTTTCGGATTCACTTTCGTTTTCGGTTTCATCCGGGGTACTTTCGGGCTCGGTCGTTTCCTTTGTGCCGAAAAGCTGATCTTCCAGACGTGTGAAAACGTTATCGCAGGAAGAAAAAACGACTGTAGCGGATAAAAGGACAAAAAGCAAACAGAGAACGGACAAAATTCGTTTCATGATATCACCCCTCAAGCGTAATTTATAACTATATTTTTATCATACCATATTTTTTAAAAAAAATCAAGATTTTATAATAAAAAACCCCGATGGCAACGGGGTTTTTATATTCATCTCAATCGAAAGCCAGACCAAAGTAGGTAGGAGGAGCAAGATTGGAGTGCGAGAGGGGGAGCCACATGGCAAAGGGCTTCTGGTTGCCGGGGACGCGAAAACGCCCTTCGCGACATTCGAGTGTACGCAGGATACGTGGAGCCGCGGCGGGCTTGCCCAAAAGCTCGATACCCAAAAGACACTCTCCCTCACGTCTTGCCGCAAGCAAAAGATCCTCGGTGGCATATAACTCGGCTTGCGCCTGTAAAAAATAAAGATTTTCCTTTTCCTGAATCACGCTGCCTGCAGGCAGAAGCGATCTTCTGCGTCTTGCGTATTCGTCGATACCGACGCGCCAAAGCTCCATTCCTTCGGTCGAAGCGGCGGCAGAGAATTCGTCGATTCCACCGAAGGCTTGGTAGCCGAGCTTTCCATAAAATGCGAAAAGAGAAGTTGTGCTTGGTACCAAAAGCGTGCGCGTGTATCCGAGCGAGCGAAGTTGCTCGTGAGTGTCTCTCATCAGCGCCGCGCAAAGCCCTTGTCCGCGTTGAGACTTGGCCGTGGCAACGGCGTAGAGATAGGCGGCCTTTTCGCCGTGGCAGATGCAGCCAAACCAATAGAGCGCGGCAACGGTTTGCCCGTCAAGCGTTACGCACCGACAGCGGTCGGGCGAAAAAGCGTTTTTTTCAAAAAGATTCAAAAATTCCTCGCTGTCTCCGAAGGCCTCGCGCCAAAGCGCACGAAGGGCGGGGAATTGCTCCTTTTTGGGATTGTCAATCCTCATGGTCTTCCTCCATTAAGGTGGCCGAGCATTTTTGAATGCGATGGTGCGGATAGTAGCTGAGCTTTGCTCGGCGCAGTCCCTCGATTCCCATATCCTCCTCGCGATCAAGGTAACGCACCTCGGGATATTTTTCGCGTATATGGCGGGCCATATGGCAGTTGATAGCGGCGTACGCTCCTTGAATGTCTGCGCGCGCCTTTTCAAAATGAACGTCGAAAGTGTCCCCAGAGAGACGGCTTGCAAGGGTAAATGCGAGAATCTCCTCGCCATCAAGCAAAACGAGGCCTTCCATATCTAACGCACGGTAATCGAGGAGTGCCTTTTGCAAGGCTTCCCTTTCAAAGTGAAAATCGCTGTTCGGATCCTCCGCCAAACGCGTCTGATACCAGTCCTCTGCCATCTGCTTGACGCGGGGCAGATTTTGCTCGTTCAGCTCTTCTACACGATAATTCGGAAAAGCCTCGGTAAAGCGATTGAGGTGATTGCGCTTGGCGTGATATTTTTTGCCCTTGAGATCGGCAAGGTCGTTGATATCGTACACATAGTCCGAGGAGCCATCGCTACACTGAAAGCGGAAACGCCCCGGAAAAAGTGCTTCCAGTTCGTTCATGGCCGCGTCGCTAAGCCCCGTGATGCGACAGCGAATGCCGCGCTCGTGCGCGTCGGCAAGAATGGCTTCAATCGCTGCCCTTTTGTCGCCGTTTCCCACAGGATAGGGATAAATTCGAGCGCGCCCGAATTGTGAGAAAATAAGGATCTGCCCGTGAAGATGGGCAAAATTCTGCATTCCCCACAGATAGAGATTGGCAAAGGAAAATTCACAGCCGCGCTCACCGCTCTCGGACAAATAGTTTTCGTATAGATCCTTGTCCGAGAGCGCGACGGGCTTGAAATCGATTTTGGCTATGGATTGTACACTCATTTTGACTCCTAAAAATGCACCTCAAAGGCGATTGGCCTTTGAGGTGCGGATTCTCTTGTTACTGAATTTCGATCAGAGACTCATCCCACATAGCAGGTGCCTCGTAGCCCAGAAGGTTGACCATAGTAGCGGCCACGTTCGAAAGACCGAACTTTCCTTCGTCCTTCTTCATGTTGTATCCGTCGGCGTAGAAGTTGTCGTAGATAATGCAGGGAACGGGGTTGAGCGTGTGGCTGGTCTTTGCCTTGAGGCTTCCGTCTTTGTTTGCCTTGGGCGCGCCCGTCTTTTTGTCCATTTCGTACATCTCGTCGGCGTTTCCGTGGTCGGCCGTGATGAGTGCCACGCCCTTGAGCTTGTCAACGACGTCAAGAATACGCTTCAGTTGCAGGTCAAGCGCCTCCATGGAGCAACGGGTGGCGGCAAGCGAGCCCGTGTGACCTACCATATCACCGTTGGGGAAGTTGACGCGCAGATAGCGGTACTTGCCCGACTCCAAGCATTCGATGAGCTTATCTGTGATCTCCGCACACTTCATCCAAGGTCTCTGCTCAAAGGGGACGACGTCCGAGGGGATCTCGATGTAGGTCTCAAGGTCTTCGGAGAATTTACCCGAGCGGTTTCCGTTCCAGAAATACGTCACGTGGCCGTACTTTTGCGTTTCGGAAATGGCGAGAACGGGAATCCCCGTATTTGCCATATATTCGCTCATAGTGTTCGAAATTTCGGGGGGATTTACAAGGAAACGGCTCGGGATGTGAAGGTCGCCGTCGTATTCGAGCATACCCGCATAAACCACCTTGGGATAACGAATGCGGTCGAATTTATCAAAGCTCTTATCGTCAAACGCCTTGGAAATTTCAATCGAGCGGTCACCGCGGAAATTGAAGAAGATCACACTGTCGCCATCCTCAATGGTGCCGACGGGCTTGCCGTCCTTGGCAATAACAAAGGGAGGAAGATCCTGGTCGATGACATGAAGCTCCTGTCTGTAGGTCTCAACGGCCTCGGCGGCATTTGCAAAGGCTCTGGCGTCACCGAGAACGTGCGTGTGCCAGCCAAGCTCTACCATATGCCAGTTGGCTTCGTAGCGGTCCATGGTTATCTGCATTCTTCCGCCGCCGCTGGCAATGCAGATGTCAAAGCCGTCGTCGCGAAGCGACGCGAGAAAGTCCTCAAAGGGAAGGATATAATCGAGTGCCGAGGTCTCGCCCACGTCACGTCCGTCAATCAGAATGTGAACGCGAACCTTATTTACGCCCTCTTTTTTAGCCTCTACGATCATGCTCTTTAAGTGATCAATGTGCGAGTGAACGTTTCCGTCCGAGAAAAGACCGAGGAAGTGGAGCGTCGAGGCATTGTTCTTTACGTTGCCCACAACGGTCTGCCAAGTTTCCGAAGCAAACATTTTTCCGCTTTCGATCGACTGTGTTACCAGCTTTGCGCCCTGCGCGAAGACCTGACCGGCACCAAGCGCGTTGTGACCGACCTCCGAGTTACCCATATCGTCATCCGAGGGAAGTCCCACGGCGGTGCCGTGTGCCTTCAGCGAGACCATGGGATATTTTGCCATCAGCATATCAAGCGTGGGAGTGTATGCACCGGCAACGGCGTTAGCCACCGTGTCGGGCGCTAAGCCTACGCCATCCATAACGACTGTCAGAACGGGGCCCTTTGCACCCTCCCAATTTTTAAGCCTTTGTAACTGTTTATCCATGTGTAGATCGTCCTCCTTGCGAAATCAAATTGCAAACACATATAGTATACCTATTTCTTACGCAAATATCAAGGGAAAATACAAAAAATTTACAACTTTCCCATAAAAGCTCTTGAAAAAAAGAAAAAAGAGAGATATAATAATAAAGTAAAATATACTTTGGAAAGGAATTTATATAAAATGGCAGAAGGATGTACACACGATTGCTCGACCTGCTCGAGCAACTGTTCGGAAAGAAAGCCCGAGAGTCTCCTTGAGGCTCCCAATCCCCTCAGCAATGTCAAGCACGTGATCGGCGTAGTCAGCGGCAAGGGCGGCGTTGGAAAATCGCTCGTCACCTCGATGCTGGCGGTGCTGATGCAGAGAGAGGGCTATAAGGTAGGAATTTTGGATGCGGACATTACGGGCCCGTCAATCCCGAAGGCGTTCGGTATTAAGCCGGGCGTTGAGGGCGGCCCCGAGGGGATGATTCCGCCGCACTCTACCACGGGAATCGACGTCATGTCGGTCAATCTTCTTCTGGAGGAAGAGGATAAGCCGGTCGTATGGCGTGGCCCCGTGATCGCAGGCGTGGTCAAGCAGTTCTGGAGCGAGACGATCTGGAACGATATCGACTATCTCTTTGTCGACTGTCCTCCCGGAACGGGTGACGTACCGCTTACGGTCTTCCAGTCACTTCCGCTTGACGGTATTGTGATCGTCAGCAGCCCGCAGGAGCTGGTTTCCATGATCGTGGCGAAGGCGGCGAATATGGCGAAGCTGATGAACATTCCCGTGCTTGGTCTTGTGGAGAACATGAGCTACGTTAAGTGCCCCGATTGCGGCAAGCATATCAACGTCTTTGGCGAGAGCCACATCGGTGAGATCGCCGAGAAATTCGGTTATGATCTCCTCGGTCAGATCCCGATGGATCCCAAGCTTGCGGCACTCGTTGACCGCGGTATGCTGGAGCTTATGGAGAACGATTATCTTGACAGTGCCGTCAAGGTAATTGAAAACCGCATGAAACAGAAGGAAAGCAAGTAACCGAAAAGCCACACTCATCAAGTGTGGCTTTTCTTGTAAAACGAAAACCCCGCCATAGTGGCGGGGTTCAATAGAGGTTAACCGGTGAGAAGAAATCCTCCAAATATGGTATAATGAGCAAGACCTGCCAGTCGAACTAAAAAAACATATTTGGAG
>SVRO01000066.1 GCA_015064795.1 Oscillospiraceae bacterium
AAGAACATATACGCCGCGAGCCACGCGGCAGACAAAGAGAGCTCGCTCTCTTTTCTGCGCGTGCGCTGTACGCGGCTCAAAATGACGTGAAGTTTGCACATACCCATGCAAGAAAAGTTTTGATCAAACTTTTTCAAAAGTTTGCGGGTTCCAAGGGCAGAGCCCTTGGCGTTCCCCCTACAAACATCAATTTATTGCGTTGTATGAGACATTGCGAAAAAACATCGGGGGCGGGGCTACAATAGCCTCGCCCCCCAACCACCCATGAAATTATTGTGAAGCTATTTTTTTATGCCTCGGTATTGATCATAAGAATAAGGGTCTCGCCGTATGCACCCCAAACGGCCTCGGTACCCTCGGGAATATTGGAGCCAAGGTTCCAATCGCCCCACGAGTCAGGCATCATGCCGGCGTCGATCTGGAATACGTAGATGGACATCTCGCCTGCCTTAAGAAGAGCGGCGTTGTTGTGTCCCTCGATCTCATACTTAAAGCCATCGATCGTTACCATCAGGTCAAGAGCCTCGGTCTCGGGCTCTACGTTACCGATTGCCGCGCCCATGCTGAGAGCGTCAACTACGTCAGCAGCCAGCGACATCGAGCCAAAGTTTTCCATATAAGAAACGAACTCGTTCCAAAGAGCCTCGGCCTTCGAGCCCTCGGCAAATGCAGGCGTAATGGTGTCCGTGTTGCCACCCTCAACCACGGGAGCCTCCACGGGAGAAAGAACGGCAAGAACGTAGTTGTCGATGGCACCAATGGTAGCCATTTCTGCCTCTACGCAGATCTGCCAACGAAGGTCGTAGGTATCGTTCAAGCTCTTTACGAAGGCCTTAACGTCAGCACCGGCCTCCATCTCGAAGACATAGGCAACGAAAGGATACAGAGGCGCGTTTGCCATGATCAGTGCACAGTTTTTGAAGCCGGTCACTTCCTGGGTAAAGCCCTGAAGGAAGCCGGGCTCAAAGGGCATTACCATAGCGCCGCCCATAGGCATCAAAACGGCACCCGACTCAGCGGCCAAAAGCGCGTTTGCAAGAACCTCGGAATTTTCACCCTTGTTTGCGGCAACGATGCTCTGGAAATCGGCCCAGAAGGCTGCGCCCCACGTGCCATCCTCAACGGTAGGCGCGATCACATTATCTGCGGGAACCTCAGGGGTCTCGGGAGCCTCGGGCGTAGTAACCTCAGGCTCGGTTACTTCGGGCGTGGTCTCTGCGGGCGTGTTGCCGCAAGCCACGAGCGAAAGAAGCATAAGAGCAGAAAGTGCAAGTGCAATCAGTTTTTTCATTGTTTGTTCTCCTTGTGTGTTTTATTTTTCAAAAAAGATTTTCATGTCGTCGGACGTCTCGCCCGCAGTCTTGTAGGTCACGCGCTCGCCGTTAGCTTCCAGCGTCATGCGCGATTCGGGTACCGTCGGCACCCAATAGAGCGTACTGCCGCTCTCGGCCTTATAAGGAAGCTCGCAAAGCATCGGCTCGCCATCCTCCAAACGCCACAGCTCGCCGCCCGTAAGCGTCACCGTGATCTCGCCCTCACCCATCGGGGTAAAGCCAATTCCCATCGGTGCTTCGGTAGCGCGACTGAGCGCCATGGGCATCTCGCCCATCGCAAAGCTCTCACCTGCGCGGTCGAGGCTCTCGCCTCCCACGTTGATGTAAAGCTCGCTCGGATCACGCAAAAGCATAAACGAAAGCGTCACCACCATGATAAAGCAAGCGGCAATCGCCGACGCCGAGCGAACGAAGCGGTTCGTCCCGATCGCGCGCGCCCGTCTTTTCGGAGCCTCCGCCTCGGCGGCGATCCGCTCCCAAAGGCCATCCGGCGCTTTTACGCTATGATATTTCTCAATGTCCTTGGAATCAAACATTCTTATAACGCCCTCCCTTCGGACTCGATGCTCTTTTTCAGCATCTCACGACCGCGTACAAGCCGCATCTTGACCGCCGAGACCGAAAGACCAAGCGCCAAGGCCGTTTTCTCCACGGTTTTCCCTTCCAGGCAGTGAAGCAGAATGACGCTTTTGTATTTCGGGGGCAGACGGTCGACCGCCGCCAAGACCGCGTTCGCATCGTCCTCGGGCTCGTCGGGCTTGTCCCCGCTCTCCTCGAGCGGCGCAAAGCTGCGGCGCCCTCTCTGACGTACGATGTCAAGGCTTCGGTTGATCGTCACGCGTATAAGCCATGCCTCCCTGTGCGTTTCGTCCGCGAAGATAGGGGCTTTTTCGAGAAGCTTTATGAAAACGTCGTGCACGGCGTCCTCCGCGTCCTCTCGTTTGCCCGTGTGCGAAAGCGCAATGCGGTATAGCATATCTGCGTAGCGACGGTATGTCGTTTCAAGCTGATTTTGAGCTTGGGGGGAAAATCCCATTTTTGATTCCTCCATATGCTAAACGTTTTTGGGTGCGCTTCGGTCACATTTTTTTGAAAATTTTTTTGAAAATTTTTCGAAAAACTTTTCCGCCTTTCTCACACACCTCAAAAAGCACAAATTTCTTCATTATAATTATACATAAAAAAACCTCTCCCGTCAAGTAGAAGAGAAAAATTGATGTTTATCGGGGAACGCGTAGGGAAACTTTTTGAAAAAAGTTTCCCTACCACCCTTCAAAAACTTTTCTGGAATTTTTTACGACAAAGTCTGCAAAAGCTTTATTGTAAGGGGGCTCCGAGTCATTTGGGTTCTTCTCGCTAAAGCGAGAAGAACGTATACGCCGCGAGCCACGCAGCAGACAAAGAAAGCTCGCTTTCTTTTCTGCGCGTGCGCTGTACGCGGCTCAAAATGACGTGAAGCTTGCACATACCCATGCGAGAAAAGTTTTCGCCCAGCCTTTTTCAAAAGGCTGGCGGGTTCCAAGGGCAGAGCCCTTGGCGTTCCCCAACGATAAATCAAAATTTGAAGAAGGGGGAGCTTTTTTAAGATTCCCCCTTCCGATTTTTATTTTGCAAGTTCTTTCATAAACGCTTCTTTGTTTTCCTTAGCCGTGGTGGTAGGGCGACCGAGGTCGTCACGCGCGCCGATGGCGGCGGTCACCTCGAGGAAAACGAGCGTTTCTGCGACCTCTGCCACCGCGAGTGCGGCGTCAAGCTCCTTTTCGTTCGTGGCGCGAAGCACCTTTGGGTAGCCGCACGCGCGGGCTACGCCCGAAAGGTCAATCTGTGAGGCCACTGTGGGCATACCGCCCACCGTCTCGTGCGCTCCGTTGTTAACGACGATATGCACCACGTTTTTCGGCTTCTCGGCCCCCAGAAGCGCCATGGCGCCCATGTGCATAAGGCACGCGCCGTCGCCGTCGAGGATCCACACGCGCCGCTCCTTTTTTTGCTTGGCAATGCCGAGTGCGATCGACGAGGCGTGCCCCATCGAGCCCACCGTTAAAAAGTCCTTGCCGTGCCCCTCGCCGCGCGCCTCGCGTACCTCGAAAAGCTCGCGCGAGGTCTTGCCCGTGGTCGAAACGATCACGCCCTCCCCCGCGGCCTCGGCCACGCGTCGCACGATCTCCTCACGAAGCATCGTGTTCTCATTTTCATATTTCACCTTGCCGTCATATTCGAGCGCACCCTTGCGCACGACCAGCGCCGCCTGCTTGCCGGCGGCAAAAAGCGACTCCCACTCGTCAAGCTTCTTTGCAAGCTCGTCCTCGTCGGTATCCTTGCCGATGACGAAATACGCCACGTCCATGTCTTCAAGAAGCTTGAGTGTCACCTCGCCCTGATAGATATGCTGGGGCTCGTCATGCACGCCCGGCTCACCGCGCCATCCGATCACGAAAAGGCAAGGAATGCCGTACACCTTGTCGTTCATCAGCGACAAAAGCGGATTGACGACGTTGCCCTCACCGCTGTTTTGCATATAGACCACGGGCGTTTTCCCCGTTGCCAGATGGTAGCCTGCGGCAAGCCCCACGGCGTTTCCCTCGTTGGCGGCAATAAGGTGATGCTCACCCACCCCGTAGGTTGCCATCAAATAGTTACAGAGTGGCTTCAGTTGACTGTCGGGTACGCCGACGAAAAAGTCAAACCGCTTCAAAAAATCAAGCTTCATATATTTTCATAGCTCCTGTCTATTGCCTTCAGCTCGTCCACCGTGTCGATCTCCAGGATGGCGGTCGGCTCGACGGGGTGTACCGTCATGGCAATTTTATCGAGATTTTCGTCCACGATCTCGTCCCAATATTTTTGCTCGTAGCCCTCGCCGCGATAGGCCGCGAGCACCGCGTCGCGCACGGTCTTGGCGTCGGCAGCCGCAAGATAGCAAACGCCGCACATATTGTACTTATCGGTGCCGCCCTTGCCCACGCGCGTGATGCGGCCACGCGCATCGGTGTCAAACAGCCAATCCTCCGAGCGCCCTGCAACGAATTTGCCAAAATAGCAAGAGCCCTCGAGCGTAGCGTCAAAGATCGACGGATCGGAAACGTAAAGATCGGCCTCGCAAACGAAGCAATCGCAATCCCCCATGACCTCCCTTGCGGCATAGATCGAGGAAATGTTGTTTTTTACCGTATATTCGGGGTTCTCAACAAGCGTAATGTTCGGATATTTTTCGGCCAGATAGGAAAATTTCTCTCCCAGATAGCCCACCGTAATATAAATATGCCGAACACCACGGCGCAAAAGCCCCTCGATGACCGTTTCGATCATGGGCTTGCCGTGTACCGCCACCAAGGGCTTGGGCGTCTTTAGCGTCAGAGGGCGCATCCGCTCGCCCTTCCCTGCCGCAATCAATATCGCAATTTCATTTTTCATCGTTTTATTTCGTGGGGAACTTTTTTCAAAAAGTTCCCCACACCCTTCAAAAACTTTTCTCGATTTTTTTACTATAAAGTCTGCAAAACCTTTATTGTAAGAGTTTGCCAAGTCATTTTGGTTCTTCTTGCCTTACAAGAAGAACATATATGCCGCGAGCCACGCGGCAGACAAAGAGAGCTTGCTCTCTTTTCTGCGCGTCAGCTTTCGCGGCTCAAAATGACGTAAAGTTTGTGCGCACCCATGCGGCAAAAGTTTGGTCGAGCTTTTTAAAGCTCGCGGGTTCCAAGGGCAGAGCCCTTGGCGTCTCCTTTAGAGCTCGTCAATTAATCGAATAATATCACCAAAGGGCATAAGATGCTCGTCGGCCTCCTTGGCGCGATGGTGCTTTAAGATCTCAATGGCGGTGCTTTGCATCGCGGGGAACGCGCTTCGCGTGAGCTGGTTGGCGTAGATGACGATATTGACGCCGTGCGTGGCCAGCTCTTCCTCGGTCACGCTGTTAAAGGAGGTCGGCACCACCACGATGGGCGTATCCTTGTTTTCGGCGCGGAATTTATCGCAAAACTCCAAAATTTCATCGGGAGTCTTTTTGCGACTGTGGATCATGATGCCGTCGGCTCCCGCCTTGGCGTACGCGAAGGCGCGCGTGAGCGCATCCTCCATGCCCCTCTCAAGAATCAGGCTCTCCACGCGCGCGATGATCATGAAATCGCCCGTCAGCTGCGCGCGCTTGCCCGCCGCGATCTTCTGACAGAAATTTTCGACACTGTCCTGCGTCTGCTCGACCTCGGTGCCAAAGAGCGAGTTCTTCTTAAGGCCGGTCTTGTCCTCGATAATGACCGCCGAAACGCCCATTCGCTCCAGCGTGCGCACGTTGTAGACGAAATGCTCGGTAAGACCGCCCGTGTCGCCGTCGAGAATGATAGGCTTGGTAGTGACCTCCATCACGTCGTCGATGGTTCTTAAACGTGAGGACATGTCCACAAGCTCAATGTCGGGCTTGCCCTTGGCGGTCGAATCGCAGAGCGAGGACACCCACATCGCATCAAACTGATCGAGCTTGCCCTCGCGCTCGACCACGGTTTTTTCGGCAATAAGCCCCGTAAGACCGCTGTGCACCTCAAGTGCCTTAACGATGGGACACATTTTCACAAGCTGACGAAGTCGCTTTCTTCGGTACTCGGGCATCGAAAGACGCTCCAAAAGCGCGCGGTCGATCTTGCGCGTCTCCTCGCTTCGCGTGTACGGCACCTCAATCAGCTCGCCGCCGTACCTTTTCAGCGCCGCAAGCACGTTCTCGCGAAGTGCCGCCTCGGCTCCCTCGCGCCAGTTGTCGCCGTGGAGCACAAAATCGGGCTTCAAAGTGGCGATCACCTCGTCGTAAAGCATATCATTCTGCACTATGACCTCGTCCACGCCGTCAAGCGATGCGTAAAGCCGCACGCGCTCCGCAAGCGGCAGCGTGGAAAAGCGGTTGTAGCGAACGAGAGCCTCGTCCGAAAGCGCGCCTACGACCACGCGGCCGTACTTTCTCGCCTCACGCAGAATATTCAAATGCCCCTCGTGGATCACGTCGGTGCAAAAGCAGGTGTAAACCGTTTTCATACCTTCTCCTTATATTTCGCCGGCACAGAAATGCCGTTTGCCAAAAGTGCTTCCTTCAAAACGACGAAGAAGTCCTCGATGTCCGCCGCGTCGATCGCGCCGAGCGCGCAAAGGCGGAAGGTGTTGGTGGTCGAAATTTTGCCGGGATAGATGGTAAATCCGCGTTCGTAGCAATAATCGTGCACCTTCTCAAAGCTCCAATTCTCATCATCGGGGTAAAGCACCGAGACCACAAGCCCCGCTTGATATTCGCGTTTAATTACGCTGCGCAGACCAAGCGCCTCAAGTCCCTTATGGATGGCCTCAAACACGCGCGTGTGCCGCGCCCACTTGGCTTCCTCGCCCTCGGCAAAATACTCGCGGAGTGCCTGCCGCGCGGCGTAGACCGTCTGCACAGGGGGCGTGAAGTGCATCTCGCCCGTTTTTTCAAAGAAATCGTACTGCAAAAACAGGTTGCAGTAGTAGGAGCGCTTCGGGTAGTCGGCCGAGCGCTTGATGATATCCTCGCGGCCCACAACGAAGGAAAGGCCGGTCATGGCCATAAGTCCCTTTTGTGCCGACGCCATGCAGAAGTCGACGTTGTCGCGCTCGACGTCAATGGGGATCATGGCGTAGCTGGAGGTCGAGTCGATCACGAAGATCGCGCCGTGGCGGTGCGCCGCCTCGCCGATCGCGCGAATCGGATTCAGCACGCCCGTTCCCGTCTCGTGATGCGTGGTGTAGACCAGTGCCACGTCGGGATTTTCCGCGAGTGTCTTCTCCACCGCCGCCACGTCTACGGGGCGGTCAATGGGAAGCGAGAGGTCGATATGCGGGAGTCCGTAATACTCGCAGACCTCCCGTGCGCGCGTGCTGTACGCGCCGTTGTTGACGATGAGCGCCTTCTTGCCCGCCGGCAGAAGCGAATTGAGGCAAACGTCAATATTGATGGTGCCCGAACCGCAGAAAAGCACAGCCGTGTACCGATCCTTCGCCCTGTCGCCGTGTACGATACGCACAAGATCCTCGCGCATTTCCTTCATCATACCCGCAAATTCCTTCTCGCGCGGACAAATATCGGGCACGATCTGCGCCATCTTTACCGTGTCGGTCGTCGTCGACGGCCCGGGATTGAGCAAAATGTTTCGTTTCAGATTCATAATAGCCTCCTCGCGATATGATAAATTGATGTCTATCGGTGACTTTATGTGGGGCTCTGCCCCACACCCCGCAAGTTTTTGAAAAAACTTGACTAAAACTTTTCTCGCATGGGTATGTGCAAACTTCACGTCATTTTGAGCCGCGTACAGCGCACGCGCAGAAAAGAGAGCGAGCTCTCTTTGTCTGCCGCGTGGCTCGCGGCGTATATGTTCTTCTCGCT
>SVRO01000067.1 GCA_015064795.1 Oscillospiraceae bacterium
CAAGATTAGATATCCCTCCTAGCTTGACTAGGTAAGGTCACTTGCAGACTACAAGTTTGATAGGTCGGAGGTGTACGCACAGTAATGTGTTTAGCTGACCGATACTAATAGACCGAGGGCTTGAACTATTCAGTTCAAGATTTCAAAGATTACTTGAGTTTCGTTTTCTGAAATCTTCGTCTCTTTCTTCGGTTTTCAATGAACATATCCGGAGATCCGCCTATGCACCTTTAGCTCAGTTGGTAGAGCAACTGACTCTTAATCAGTGGGTCCCGGGTTCGAATCCCTGAAGGTGCACCAGCCGGCAGTGCCGGCCCCCAAGATCGGGGATTGCTCCAATCAAAACGAATCGTAGGGTTCCCGACCGGGAAGGCTACAACGAGTAGAGAAAAGAGCAATAGTCAGTGTTTTTAACGCAAAGGGTCCACCCGTTCCCATTCCGAACACGGAAGTTAAGCTTTGCAGTGCCGAAAATACTCGTCTGGAGACGGACCGGGAAAATAGGTCAACGCTGACATACAAAGCTGTGCTGAAAGGTACAGCGAGTCGGTTATTTTAACGCAAAGGGTCCACCCGTTCCCATTCCGAACACGGAAGTTAAGCTTTGCAGTGCCGAAAATACTTGGTTGGAGACGACCCGGAAAGATAGGTCATAGCCGACATAAAGGGATACAGACACATGGATGTATCCCTTTCAATATTCCTCCTTAGCTCAGTCGGTACGAGCACCTGACTGTTAATCAGGGTGTCGCTGGTTCGAGCCCAGCAGGGGGAGCCAAAAAATACCAAGTCTTTCGACTTGGTATTTTTTTATCCAAGCCGCAGGCTTGGCATATCATCACCGCGCGAAGTGCGGTGTATCTCATCGCCGAAGGCGCATCTCATCGCGCGTCAGCGCGCATTTTCCTGCGGCTTGATGATATCCAGCCCTACGGGCTGATGATATACAATGCTTCGCATTGATGATATACAAGGCTTGCGCCTTGATTGGGACGCGGCCTGACGCAAGTAGACCGTTTGGCGTAGCCAATGTTGCTCTCTCCCAAGAGCAACAAGGGCTACTTGCCTAAGCATCACGCAGTGATGCGTCTTAATCAGGGTGTCGCTGGTTCCGCTTCGCGCCCGCCCACTCCCCCTGTCACTTCGTGACATCCCCCTCGCATCCCCGAGGGGGAGAATATATGTTTTCCAACCAAACGGAGATTTTTGTCATATTAAATCTCCAAACAAGTTCTTGATTTTGAAAGCTCCTTGTTGTATAATATAATTACAAAATCAGTTTTGAATTTGTTTTAGGAGAATCAGTATGTCTATTGGCGAAAATATTGCTCGTTTTAGAAAACAAAAGGGCTGGACACAGGCGGCACTTGGAGAGAAGCTTAGCGTTTCCAGTCAGGCTGTTTCAAAATGGGAATTGGGTATGACGATGCCCGATGTTATGCTTATGCCCAATATTGCAAAAACATTTAATGTTTCTATTGAAGAGCTTTACTATAATGATCACAATGAGAAGATAGTGGAGGAGAATGTCAATATAACCGATAAAAATAGTGACAAGCGGATTTTGGTTGTTTCGGTAGAGGATAAAAATTCCGTAGTTGAAACGAGGGTTCCGATAAAAGCGATACGGGCTTTATTAATAAATGAAAAAGTTAAGAATGAGATTGATTTAGAGGATGAAGAACGGCATTTGATTGACAATATCTTGAATTCCTCCCAAGGAGAGATTGTTAATGTTGGCAAAGGTGAAAAGAAGACAAGGATAACGATTGAAGATTATGAAGCTTAAATGTTATAGGGGTGGTATCTTACAAAAAGAAGAATTTTTACCGAACGGGTGGATCGCACGAGTTTCTTATAGGTGCTGTGTTAACATTATTAACATAGATTTTTCAGGATTTGCGAGTACTTATGAGAAAACAATAGAAATTCGAGAAAATTCCTATTTGAAGATAATAATCAATGATGCGCCTTTTTTAAACCCTATATATGACATTATGGAATCATACAAAGGAATTCAAATCGTTAGGTTTGAATGTGATGAAAATCTAATAGTTATTGAATGGTGATCCAAAAAATCCCATTCTGTGATTCATTCCCCAAAACAAAAAGCAGACCGCTTGTGCGGTCTGCTTTTTATGTTCTACGAATGCCAAGACAGGCGATGTATGATTCCTTTCCTTTATGCAAGCTCATCCCAGCGGATCTTCACGATCTTCATGCTGTTAAGGCAAACGATGGATCCGTTGCTATGATAGTAAGAAACGAGAAGGCCGTTCTTTACAGCGATGATGGCGGGATAACAGTAGCTCTCCTTGCGATCGTCCTCAATATAATAGAGGTTTTCGCAAAATTCCCACATCGCTGTTCTGTCGGGCGTTCTTACTGCCGTGCTGAACGAACGGCCGTCGTCCCGGCTTACCGCAAGGACAAAGGGGGTGCGCTTGGGGTTACCCCATTTTTCTTTTGCGGGAGATAGAGCGTTGAATCCTATGGGATTGAATACCGATACGGTATATTCTCCTATTTTTTTGACTCTCATGGGAGAATCCGGGGAAGTAAAGCAGAAATTCGGTGCGGGAATCGACCAGCTTTTTCCCTTGTCGGTAGAAAAGGATTGGTATTGATGGCCGTAAGTCGTACGGCAATACAACCAAAGCTCTTCGTTTTCATATTCGTAAATACCCGGTTCAGCCAAGCCGTCCATGTCATCATATAGGGAGCGGATAGGCTCGGAGAGAAAGTCCCAGGTTTTTCCGTTGTCGTCGGAGTATGCGACGTACAGGATGCCGCCCTCCCGGGGCGGAAGCTTGAGCGTGCAGGTGCCATGGGGATCGTGACGCAAGCCAAGATAGGAGGCGGGAACCAGAATTCTGCCACTTTTGAGAACGGTAACACCGTCGTTGATCACGCAGTAGTATCCCTCGGGGATCTGACAGTGAACAGGCTCGGACCAGCCGTCTCCCTCGTTATCGGAGGATACAAAAACAGGCATACAGGTAACACCTTTATCGGGCATGATCCGCTTGCGAAGATATATCATGCCAAGAGCGCCGTTGGCAAGTCTGAAAAGGGAGGGGGACATAATGTTCTGCGCCTCGGGATCCTTTTCAAGAAGGGTAATGGGCTCCGACCAGCTCTCTCCTTCATCGGAGGAATAGACGGCACAGATCCTTGCAATTGCGTGATCCGAGGCACTATCTCCGTAGTAATGCGTGTAAGCGGCAAGGATCCTTCCGTCACGAAGCCGTGCCATGGTACCCTCTCCATTTCTTGGATTGCCCTCGCCGGCAGCGATAAAAAGCACTTCCTTACCAATCTTTTTCATAACATCCTCCCGAGGTTCTGTTTACGTGTGATATAGTATAACGTAATTATAATGTAAACGAACTTTTTTGTCAATAGCATTTGCATTTTTATACTATGGCAAAAAAACAAGCCGATCGGCTTGTTTTTTTCTTTTCTGTATTGACACCGCAATGCTCTTGTGATAAAATGAGGAATAGAAAAATTTTCGAGGAGAAACACAATGAGTACCAAAGCATATTTTAACGGTGAAATCGGAAATTATGACGAGATGTCCATCCCGCTTTCCGACCGTTCCGTGTTTTACGGCGACGCGGTGTATGACGCCGTGCTGGTATTGAACAAGAAGCCCTTTACCTTGGGTCTTCATCTGGATCGCCTGTACCGTAGCTGTGAGCTGACCGACATCCGCTTTACGATGCCTCGTGAGAAGCTCGTGGAGGAGATTGATCGGTTGCTTGCCGTATCCGAGGGCGATTCGTTGATGCTGTATTTGCAGGTGACGCGCGGTGCGGCTCCCCGCAAGCACGAATATCCCGCGAATACGGAACCGAATCTTATCATGTTTCTCGCGCCCACAAAGCTCCCGCCAAAGGACAAAAGAGCGTCTCTTCTGGGGATTGAGGATTTGAGATTCCAATATTGCAACATCAAGACTACCAATTTGATGCCCAACGTATTTGCGGCAGAGAAGGCAACCAAAGCAGGTGCGACCGAGGCGATGCTTCACCGTGGCGCACGTGTGACCGAGGGCGCGCATAGCAGCATTCTTATGATCAAGGACGGCACGGTGGTGATGCCGCCTCTTGACGAGCTGGTGTTGCCCGGTATTACGAGAAAGGTGATCCACAGCCTTTGCGACAGGCATGGTATTCCTGTGTCACTTCGTGAATTTTCCGTTGACGAGCTGATGGCGGCCGATGAGATCATTCTTTGCAGTACGACGAAAAACGTCATATACGTGTATGAGATCGACGGCGTGGCGGTCGGTGGCAAGGATCGCGCACTCGCACAAAGAATCCAAGCGCTGTTCCTCGACGAGGTTTATCGGGAAACGGGCGCGCGGATATAATTTGAAATCAAAATAAAAAACGCACAAAGACCTTTACAAAGTTGCCAAGAAGTGGTATAATGAAGATGCAAGCAAAAAATTCCAGATAAAGGAGTAAAATCATGAAATTAATTATCAAAGACAACTACGCAGCAATGAGCGATTGGGCGGCACAGCATATTGCCGATGCCATCAACAACCACAAGGAGGACCGTCCGTTCGTTTTGGGACTTCCTACGGGCTCCTCTCCCCTTGGCGTGTATAAAAGACTGATCGAGATGAATAAGGCGGGCAAGGTTACCTTCAAGAACGTCGTGACCTTCAACATGGACGAGTACGTAGGCCTGCCCCGTGAGCATGACCAGAGCTACTGGTATTTCATGCACGACAATTTCTTCGATCACATCGACATTCCCGCAGAGAACGTAAATATCCTCAACGGTATGGCAGAGGATCTCGAGGCCGAGTGCCAGCGCTACGAGGACAAGATCGCAGCGATGGGCGGCATTGATCTCTTCCTCGGCGGTAGTGGTGTGGACGGTCACATCGCGTTCAACGAGCCCTTCACGTCCCTGACCTCGAGAACGGGTGTCCGTGCGCTGACCGAGGACACATTGATCGCAAACTCTCGTTTCTTTGACAACGACCCGAACAAGGTTCCGAAAACGGCATTGTCTGTCGGTGTCGGCACGGTCTGCGATTCCAAGCAGGTACTGCTTCTGATCAGCGGCCACAACAAGGCACGCGCACTGCGTCATTGCGTAGAGGGCGGCGTGGATCACGCATGGACGATCAGCGCACTGCAGCTGCACAAGGACGGCATCATTGCTTGCGACGAGGCCGCTTGCGGTGAGTTGAAGGTCGATACTTACAAGTATTTCAAGGAAATCTACAAAAACGAAAAATAAGCGTATCAAGCCCGCGGCTATGCCGCGGGCTTTTTTCGTTTTACAAAAAAGAAGCGATGTCAAAAGACATCGCTTCTTTTTTAGCATACTTATTTTTTCAGCGAACCGCAGAGACCGAGGATACCGTCGATAATGAGCAAAATGCCAACGATCAGAGTAAGCGTACCCAACACGTCGCCAAAGGCCAACAGAATACCGACAATCACGGTGAGCACGGGAAATACGATTTCCAATGCGTTTTTCTTCGAACGCTTCAGCACCTCGATGAGGGCAACGATACCCTTAACGGCGATCAGAATGCCAAGCACAAGCAAAACGATCTTTGTCGCAGTCCATCCAAGAACCAGAATGGCGATACCGATGATGAGACTGACTGCACCGCCGGCATAGTTCTTTCGGAAGAGATCCAGAAGACCGGAGATGACGAAGAAGATGCCTGCAATGGTCATTGCCCAGCCGATGGTAGCGGAGCGGAATACAACCAAAAGGATACCGATAAGGATGTAAAGCAGGGATGCGGAAAGCTCGGATTTCTTTTTCTTTGCCATGATGAAAGCTCCTTTCATGTTTTTTTTATTATAGCATATTTTGTCGAAGCTTGCAAGAGGAATTTTGACATTATGCGTTGATTTTGTTACTTTTTCCTTGACATCCTTTTTTTGTGATGATATAATTACTTATACTATTGGAGTAGGGGGGAAAGGATGTTGTTATGACTTATACCGAATATTTCAGACGATTTAACGCCAATGATGAAGAGCAGGTGATACAATGGATCCCCAACGACGCGGCGGAGACGTTTTTATTGAAAAATGCGCCGCGGCTGTATTGTCCCGACAAAACGGTTGAGGAAACCTTTGCCTTCCGCACGTGGACGATCCGAAAGCACCTCAAGCAAACCGAAGACGGCTGTGTCTTAACCGAGTTTCTTGTAAACGAGCAGCTCAAGTGGGCGGGGAAGCATAACACGATCAACGCGCCGCTGACGCATCACTTAAACGAATACCGTTGGTTCAAAAACGCCGATCTTTTGCTCGATTATATCGGCTTTTTCTTGGAGGGCGACGGGCAGGCATACGCCTATCATACCCCCGCGCTGACGGCGATGGTTCGCTTCTGCTTGCTGACCGATAACGAGCAATTTTTAAAGGAGCATATTGACTCGCTGGAGCGTTATTTCCTGTATTGGGAATCCGAGCATCGTACGGCGTGCGGCCTTTATCGCTCGAACGACGACCGAGAGGGAACCGAGGTTACGATCAGCGGCACGACACCCGATAAAAAGCGCCTTTACGGACTTCGCCCCTTGATGAATGCCTGCATGTACGGCGACGCGTGCGCCCTGGCGCAGGTGTTTGAGATGGTCGGCGACAAGGAAAAAAGCGCGCATTACCGTCAGCGTGCCGAGGAGATCCGAGAGGGCGTCGAGCGCATTCTGTGGGATGGCACGTTCTTTAAGGCGATCCATCCTCTCGATCAGAATTTTGACCGCGAGATCACGCTTTCCGATATTCCCGAGGGATGTGACGCGCGTGAATTGATGGGATACATTCCGTGGGCATTCGGTCTGCCGAGTGCGGGAAAGGAGCATGCGTTTGCGCTGTTGAAGGATGCGCGCAGCTTCCGCGCTACGACAGGACTTACGACCGCCGAGATCTCAAATCCCCGTTTTATGTACCGTCCCAATGGCTGTACGTGGAACGGCAACGTGTGGCCGTATTCCACGAGCTACGCGATCGGCGCTGTGATTGAATTGTTGACAAGCTACGAGCAAGACGTGATGACGAATGCCGATCTGTACGATCTCATTCAAACCTATGCGAAAATGCACTATTCGATGGAGGACGGCAAACGCGTGAACTTTGTCGACGAGGTCATGTCGCCCTTTGAGCCCGTCTGGTCAAGACGCGCACAAGCAAAGGCCACGGGTGCTTGGCTTGCCGACCGCGGACGCGATTATAACCATTCGACCTTTGTTGACCTTGTGCTTCGCGGTCTGTGCGGCATCGACGAGCATGCCGAGACATTGACGGTCAAGCCGCGTATCGGCGGCATCTGGCCGTGGTTTAAGCTTGAGAACCTGACCTTCCGCGGCGAGACCTATACCGTGTATTACGATGAGGATGGCACGGTGTTCGGAAAGGGCACGGGCGTGACCATTGAAAAACATAGCGAGAAAGACTCGCAAGAAAGAAGGACATCATGTTAGACAAAATCGTAGCAGGCGTCAGCGACGCGCTGTATAGTTATATCTTAATTATTTTA
>SVRO01000068.1 GCA_015064795.1 Oscillospiraceae bacterium
AAAAACTGGGTATTCTTCTTTTTGAAAACACCGAGTTCAAGGAATATCCGATTATTAAGTGCAACATCGGCAAAGAAGGCGAGAAGATTTATCACCTTCCGTTCGATCAGCAGTATGACAATGTTACCATAAAAACCGAGCAAGGTGAGATGTACGTTTCTACAATAAAGGAAGCAGAGCGCAACGGCTTCCGTCACGCTATGAAGCATAAGTTTACCGCATAAACATCAAAAGAAAGGACCCCACATGACCGAATTCTACATCTCTTCAAATAAATATAGCCTGGTCGAGCGCAAGACCAAGCACAACGGCACGGTGTATGACGTTATGTTTCGCGTGGTCACGCTCGATGGCATCGAGCGCCAGAAGAAGCTTTCGGGCTTCAAGAACAAAACGCTCGCCAAACAAGCCTACCTCGATTTCGTCACCGAAAAATGTGAGCTTGTCAAAAATAACCCCCTCAAGAAGCACAAGCCCGATAAACAGGTTCCCACCGTCGGTGAGCTCCACCGCTCCTACATCGCCTCACTCCGAGGACAAAACAAGGAGTCCTCAATCTACGGCAAGCAAAGCGTCTACGACATTTTTATAAAGCCCGCCTTTGAGAGCCGAAGCATCACCGATCTCACCAAACAAGAGCTCCTTTTCTGGCAAGACGCCCTATGGGCAACCAGGAACGAGAGAACGGGCGAGAGCTATTCGCACAATTACCTCTCCCGTGTCCGCGCCAACTTTTCCACATTCCTTTCGTGGGTGGAAGAAAGATATTCTTACAAAAACGCATTCAAAGAGATCAAGCTTCCCAAGAGACGCGCGCCACGTACGCAGATGCAGATCTGGACGAGAGAGGAGTTCGAGCAATTCATCTCCGTTGTGGATGATCCCCAATACCACACCTTTTTCACACTTCTGTTTTTTACAGGCAGACGCAAGGGTGAAATCTTCGCGCTCAAACCCGAGAAGATCGACCTTGAAAAACGAAGCATTCTGTTCGATGCATCGATCTCACGCAAGACACTCGATTCCGCCGCCTACCACGAGACAACGACAAAGGCGGATAAGACGCAGCATATCCCGATCTGCGACGTCGTTGTGAACGAGTTGCAAAACTACAAGGGACAAGCCCCGTATTTCTTCGGAGGCGAACGCCCTCTCGCAGACACCAGCACCACAAGATACTTCCAAAAGAAATGTGAGGAGGCGGGCGTCAAGACCATCCGTATACACGATCTGCGCCATTCCTTCGTTTCCATGCTGATCCACCTGGGCGCCAACTACATGGTAGTCGCCGACCTCATCGGCGACACCGTCGAACAGGTCCTCAAAACCTACGCCCACCTCTACGAATCCGACAAGCTCGAGATCATCTCAAAAATCAAGTAAAAACCGCTTGGCGCGAAGTAACATTTTTTAGTAACAAAATGGCGCAAAATGAGCCAAAATAGCCTAAAACAAACAAAAAGAAAACCCTTGAAATCACTGTGATTTCAAGGGTTTTCAAATTATGGGGTGAGTAGTGGGAGTCGAACCCATGACCTCCAGGGCCACAACCTGGCGCTCTAACCAACTGAGCTATACCCACCGTAATGGCGTGCCTTAAGGGACTCGAACCCCTGACCTACTGCTTAGAAGGCAGTTGCTCTATCCAGCTGAGCTAAAGGCACATTTGGAGCGGGTGATGGGAATCGAACCCACGCGGCCAGCTTGGAAGGCTGGAATTCTACCATTGAACTACACCCGCAAAAACTTGCCTAAATATAATACCACAAACGCGGCGACTTGTCAAGGGTTTGTGGAAAATTTTTTTATTTTTTTGGAAAGACTTGCAATGTCGTATGTTTTTTGATAAAATAAACGAGGATATTTAAAATATAGGAGAAAAATATGATCGACCGCTTGATGCCCGATTTTTTCTTTGCTACCTTTGACGAGGTTACGCCCGCCTTCCTTGCGGGAGAGGGAATTCGCTTTCTGCTTACCGATATTGACAATACGCTCGCGCCCTACGAGGAGCCTGCGCCAAACGAGCGCGTGCGTGCTTGGGTGGCCGCAATGCGCGAGGCGGGGGTGACAGTGATCCTCGTTTCCAACAATCAAAGGGAGCGCGTGGAGTGTTTTAATAGCGAGCTTGGGCTTGCGGCTTATTACGACTGCCATAAGCCGAGCGTGCGGCGCTTGCGTGCGATTGCGAACGAGGCAGGTGCAGATCTTGCGGCGACGGCGGCGCTGGGCGATCAGATCTTCACGGACGTATGGGGCGCGAGAGGTCTTGGCGTGCGCGCCATTCTCGTGCCGCCGATCAAGGATAAAAGGAGCCTCTTTTTCCGCTTCAAGCGGTATCTGGAGAGGCCGATCCTTCGCAAATACCACAAGAAACAGGGAGAGGAAAAATAAGATGGCAAATGCAAAATTCGGCCCCGGTGGCAACAGCGAGTCCTTCTACGCCGCGGGCCATAAATCGACGGTAGAGGCGCCCGCGTGGGTGGCTGCCCGAGGACTTGACGCCTACGAATACGAGGCAGGAAACGGCATAAGTGCAGGGGAGGCTACCTTGCGGGCGATCGGCGACGCGGCGAGAAAGCACGGGATCCTCATGTCGCTTCACACGCCCTACTTTATTTCGCTTTCGGGCGTGGAGGAGGAGAAGCGGTTAAAGAGCATCTCCTACATTCAAAAGAGTCTTTGGGCGGCCGAGCTACTCGGTGCCGACACGATTGTCATTCACTGCGGAAGCGCGGCGAAGATCTCGCGCGCGGAGGCGGTGTCCTTGGCTATCGACACGTTGGAAAAAACGATCGAGGCGGTGGGCGACACACCCATTCATCTCGGCATTGAGACCATGGGAAAGATCAACCAGCTCGGTACGCTTGAGGAGGTCGTGGAGATCTGCAAGCGCGACCCACATCTCTATCCCGTGGTGGATTTCGGACACATGAACGCGCGTGCTCTCGGCGGCTATTACACCGATGTGGACAGCTACCGCCGTACCTTTGACTATATCGGGCGCGAGCTTGGTGACGAGATCGCGCGTACGCTACACTGTCATTTTTCGAAGATCGAGTACACAAATGCGGGCGAGAAAAAGCACCTTACCTTTGCGGACAACGAATTTGGCCCTCGCTTCGAGCCCTTGGCCGAGGCAATCGTAAAAGAGGGACTCGCCCCCCGTATCATCTGTGAGTCGGACGGCACGATGGCCGAGGACGCCCTCTATATGAAGGGGTGCGTGGAGGCCTTGTCATGACGCGCCTTGCGGAGATCCGACGCCGCATGGCCGAGTCCGACGTGGACGGACTCCTGATAAGCGACGAGGTGTCGGCAAGCTATCTTTCGGGCTTCGATTTTTCGGACGGCTATCTGGCGATCCTTGCCGACGCGGCCTATCTCGTGACCGACTTCCGTTATACCGAGGCGGCGGAGGCTTCGGTGGCGGGAGATTTTATTGTGGTCGAGGCCAAGGGGGGCACGCTCTCCGAGGCACTTGACCGTTTGGTGCGCGGCGGCGCGAAAAACGTGGCCTTTGAGGAGAACGCGGTAACGGTGGTGCGGCTGGATAAAATGCAATCGCTTGCCGACGGCAAGCTGACCTTTTTTGGCAAGGCGTCGGCGTGGCTTTCGGAAATGCGATGCGTCAAGAGCGAGGATGAGCTTTTGGCCATCGAGGAGGCACAGCGCATCACCGACGCGGCGTTTGCGTACATTCTCGGTGAGATCACGCCGAATATGACCGAGCGTGAGGTGGCGCTTGCTCTTGAATTTTTTATGCGGAAGCAGGGCGCGGAGGATATTGCATTTGACGTGATCGCGGTCTCGGGCTCGGCGTCCTCACTACCGCACGGCGTACCGCGTGACGTGCGTTTGGAGCGCGGCTTTCTGACCATGGATTTCGGCGCGCGGGTGCGCGGCTATTGCGCGGACATGACGCGAACCGTGGTTTTGGGTAAGGCGGATGCCGAGATGAAAAAGCTTTACGATACGGTGCTTTTGGCGCAGAGCGAGGCTCTTGCCTATCTTGCTGCAGGCGGACGCTCCTGCCACGAGGCCGACGCTGTGGCACGCGCGATCATCGACGGGGCGGGGTACAAGGGGGCCTTCGGGCATTCCCTCGGACACGGCGTGGGACGTTACGTTCACGAATCGCCGCGGCTCTCCCCTGCGGTGAGTACAAACGAGAGGATTTATGTCGGTAACGTCGTAACGGTGGAGCCCGGCATTTATCTTAAGGGCAAATACGGATGCCGTATCGAGGATATGGTGGTCATTACCGAAAACGGCATCAAAAATTTTACGAAAAGCAAGAAAGATCTCATAGAATTATTTTAAGGAGGCATTTTTATGAGACACGAGGTTATTCATCTTTGTCGGGACGACGATAACGTAACGCTCACGACCTATGTCCCGTTGACAAGAGCCGAGAAGAGCGACGCGATGCTGGTGATCCCCGGCGGCGGGTACGGCGCGGTATGCTCCGACCGCGAGGGCGAGTCGATCGCGATGGCTTTTGCCGCGCGCGGCGTGCATTGCTTCGTTTTGAATTACTCGGTACAGGAAAAGGCGAAGTTCCCCCGTCCGCTTCTTGAGGCGTCGCTTGCCATGGCCTACATTCGCGAGCATGCCGAGGAGTACGGCGTGAACGCCGAGCGCGTGTTTGTTTGCGGCTTTTCGGCGGGCGGACATCTTGCCGGGTCGCTTGGTACCCGTTGGCACACGCCCGAGGTAAACGAGGCACTCGATATCCCCTATGGGATCAATCGTCCCACGGGCATGCTTCTTTGCTATCCTGTTCTCAGCTATTTCGAAAAGACACACATGGGCACCTTCCATAACGCGTTCGGTACCACCGAGCCCACCGAGGAGCAGATCGAATTTTGCTCGCTCGATCGCGGTCTTTCGCGAGAGACCACGGCCCCTGCATTTTTGTGGCATACGGCCGACGACGGCTGTGTGAACGTGCAGAACACGCTTCGTATGGCGACGGCACTTTCGGAGGCGGGTGTGAGCTTTGAGGCACACGTGTATCCGCACGGCCCGCACGGCTTGGGCCTTGCCAACGAAATTACCGCGCTCAACGAGCGCATGATCCAGCCCCGCATTGTAGGCTGGGTAGACCTCGCATTCTCGTGGATGAAGACAATATAAGTTGTAATGTATGGCTTTTGAGCGAACGGCGCGGGGAACTTTTTGAAAAAGTTCCCCGCGCCGTTTCTCTTTGATGATCCAAATTTGAAGTGTAGAAATATGGCTATATGCCCGCCATGATGTGTAGGCTGCGAAGGGTTATATCTTTGATGCCGTCCTGCAGGGCGCGGGCGTGGCGTTCGATGTCCGTTCCGTTGGCGGTGCTATAGCCGAGAGCGCGGTATTCTTCTACGAAAAGAAGGCAGATCTCCTCCATGCTCTCGGCTTTGGCGGCCGCTTCGTCGGGCGAATTCCCCATAGTGGAAAGCGAGGTGAGCGGTGCTTCCAGTGAGGAAAGGCGGGGCAGGTCGCGCATACCGCGATACGCCCACTTGTAGAAGGGCTCGTAGCGGTTGTTTAAGAGATAAACGGTCGAGATGGCGTGCTTCACGAACTCCAGCACGCAAAGCTGAGCCGCCCCCTCCTCGCCGCGTTTTATACAGCGGCCATAGTTATAAAGTCCCGTTTGCGCGAGCATCACGGCGTGCGCCGCCAGCTTTTTGAGCAGCACGTCGCGGGGATAGCCGCGCATAAGCGCTTCGCGCGTTTCGGAAAAGCGGCCGAGCCCGTCGTGAAAGACCCTTCCGTTCGTGGCCGCAGCCAGCGAAGCACTCGGCAACGCGAGCCAATGCTCGTTTGACGTGGGTGCGTGGAGCGTACCGAGATATTTTCTATAGAAATCCTCGATCACAAGCACGCCGTGCCGATTGCCGCCTACGGGTGAGAGGGGCTGACGCGTAAAGCCCTTGAATTCCTTTGGCAGCTTGGCATAAAGACGTTCCAAGGCAAAGCCGTGCTTTTCGTAGTCCTCGTGCGTAAGCCACAGGCAGAAGCCGGGCTCAAAGTCATGGTCGTGTGAAAGTGCATCGTCAAAGCCGAAGCATTCCGATCCGTCGCCCACAAGCCCTGCGGCGAGTTTTGGAAGCAGATCGGGACAATTTTTTTCAAGCGAGGGCAGACCGCATTCGGTATAATATTTTTGGGAAAGCTCAAGACCTTTCATAAATGTTCCTCGACAGTTCGCGTAGCGTTTTGGCGGTGAAGAAGGAGCCGAAATAGTCAAAGGCGGGGGCGCACTTTTCGGCCACGAAGGCGAAGTAGGGCGTGCGCTCGGTGACCTCCTCCAAAAGAATGCGCTCGGCATGCGCCATACACGCGGCGATCTTTTCGGACTCGATGCCCTCCCACGCCTCGTACATATGCGCCATATTGACCTGTGTCACGGCGCAGTCGAGCAGAGCCCCCGCCTCGCGCGTGAGGGTGAGCGCTTTTTCGTAAAGTGCCTTTGCCTCATCGAAGCGGGCAAGGTCTACAAGTGTGGTGGCGTAGTTGTTGCAGAAGGCGGCGTAGCGTGAGTCGCGCACGTCAAGTCCTTCCTTTTGATAGATAGTGGAGGTCTTTTCGTAAAGAAGCGCGGCCTTTTCGGGCGAGCCAAAAGCCTTTTCGGTGGTGGCGGCGTTAAGAAGCACGGTGGCACCTGACAGGGTGGACGCCGCACCTGTAATATCCAGAAGCGCAAGCGCGCGGTCGATTGCGCTCCTTGCCTTCTCCGCGTTGCTAAGGCGGCGCGAGAGACCAAGCATTTCGTTGACCACCGAAAGCTCGCCGCGCGCGTCGCCAATCGTTTTGGCTTCCAACATCCAATGCTCCAAAAGCCGCTCGGCGCCCGTAAGGTCGTTTTTGGCGAGCAGGGTATCCAGCTTTTCGATGACGCGGCCAACGGGAATGTGTCCCGCGGCTTTTTCTATTTTTTTGCAGGCAGGGCAGTCAAGCTCCACGCCATGGATTTCGGAAAAATTTTCGGGCATTACGGTTTCCTCCGCGTATTTTCTTGTCTCAATTATAACATAATTCGGGAAAGAAGTAAAGAAAAATCGAGTTGGGGAGGGCGGTTTTTGGTCAAAAAACAAAAAAACAAAAAAAACTGAAAAATTTTTCAAAAAAGTGTTGACAAGCGGAAATCTTTATGATATAATATCACACGTCGCCGCAAGAGCGACGCGAATGGGAGCATAGCTCAGCTGGGAGAGCATCTGCCTTACAAGCAGAGGGTCATAGGTTCGAGCCCTATTGTTCCCACCAATGTGGCCCGGTAGTTCAGTTGGTTAGAACGCTAGCCTGTCACGCTAGAGGTCAGGGGTTCGAGTCCCCTTCGGGTCGCCACTTTTTACAGCATCCTTTGGTATGCCTCTGTAGCTCAGTTGGTAGAGCAGAGGACTGAAAATCCTCGTGTCGTTGGTTCGATTCCGACCGGAGGCACCATTTCCGCGGATTTAGCTCATTTGGTAGAGCGCCACCTTGCC
>SVRO01000069.1 GCA_015064795.1 Oscillospiraceae bacterium
CGCCGAAAAGAAAGCGAGCTTTCTTTGTCGGCGTGTAAGCTTTGCGCTGACGGACAACCGCTTCGCGGTTTTCCGTCCCAAAATGACGTAAAGTTTAAGCGTACCCATGCGAGAAAAGTTTTCGCCCCTCCTTTTTTAAAAGGAGGGCGGGGTGTGGGGCAGAGCCCCACATCGTCTCCCCTACAAACATCAATTTATACAAAAAAGAGCCGAGTTTTAAACTCCGCTCTTTTTTCGTTTTTGGGTTGCGATCGCGTCCGCGATCGGAAGGGCGGCAAGAAAGACGCCGCAAAGGAGTACGAAAAGGTTACCGATGCGCGTATAAAGCGTAAATCCGTCGCGCATATACACGTCCTCACAGAGATACCATTCCCTGCCCGCGCCTATCTCGGCCACCACCTTACCCGTAGGCGAGATGATCGAGGAAATACCTGTATTGGCCGCACGCACGAGCCAACGGCCGTTCTCCACGGCGCGCAGAACCGACTGCGCGTTGTGCATACCGAGTGCAGCAGAATGAAGGAACCAAGAGTCGTTGGTCGAGACCACCAAAAGCTCGGCGCCGTCGCGCACACTATCCCGCACCGTCTCCTCGTAGATCGAGTCAAAGCAAATGGCAATGCCCAAATTGCCGTGCTCGGTCGTCACGATATTGCTGTCCTTGCCTGCGGTAAAGTCGGCGTCTGCCGCGTTGATATCGGCAAGCTGGGGGATGAAGAACTCAATAAACGCGCGAAGCGGAACAAATTCACCAAAGGGAACCAAATGCCGCTTGTTGTATACCGTGTCATTAAGCGTCCCATCGGGATGGAAGGTAAACGTACTGTTATACCGATTTCCCTCTCCGTCGGCATCGAAGGCGCCTGCCAACAGGTAGCAATCACCACTGCTTGCCGTTCCGGACAAGAATTCCTTGACCGAGGGGATATCCCCCAGCACGTCGGGGAAGGAAGATTCCGCCCACACAACGATCTCGGCACCGCGCTTCACGGCTTGCGTGGTCAGACGCTTCTGAAGGCTTAAATTCTCAAGATAACGAGAGGTATCCCACTTCTCCTGCGAGGAGACGTTGCCCTGAATGGCCGCCACGCGCACCGCTTCGCCGCTATCCTTATTCGCAAGCATCAACGCGCTGCCCAACAGCAGATTGGCCGAAAACAGCAGGAGCGAGACGAGATAGACTCTCTTTTTTTCGTAATAAAAGGCGTAGGCAATCAGGAAATTGACTGCCACGATCAAAAACGTAACAAAATAGGAGCCGAAAAGCGAGGCGCTCTGCAAAAGTGGCAGAAGCCTTACCTGTCCCAAGGCCAGACGCGACCACGGCACGCCTGCCCAGGTCAGCGTAAACAGCCACTCAAGCACCGTCCAGATCGCCGCCGCCAAAAACGGCAAAAGCAAGCGGTTTCGCTTCATAAGCCACCGCGACGAAAGCCAACGGAAGCCAAGGAATGCCGCCGCAAACGGAAGTGCTTGCAGTACCGTAAGACCAAGCCACGCCACCACGACCACGATCACGGCCGCGCCCTTGGAAATTCCCAAGAACTCCATCGGATACATGGTAACGAAAAAGTGGAAAAGTGCAAAATAATAAACGCCGAAGAACAAAAGGAAATAGAGAAACGTCTTTTTGGGCGGCGTTCTGTGCTCAAGAAAGGAAAAGCACACGACAGCAAAGGGGACGAGCGAGAGCCACTCGATAAATCCCACCTGCGGCAGCATAAGGGTGAGCGCAGTCAAAAGAGCGCTTCCCACAAGAAGCGGCACTCGGAATCTTTTTACCGAAAACATGCGCATACTCTTTTCCTCAATCCAAAATCAAATTCCAAAATTCTTCAAAAACCAAATTTCTTTATTTTCAAGACGAACCTGCCGGCCCTTAAGATAGCCAAGCAAACTCTCCTCATTTGCAAAATCAAATACCAACCGATAGGCATAAAGCGCCTGAAACTTATAGCCTCTCTCGCGGTCGGCTCGGTTGACACCGTACTTTCCGTCGCCAAGAAGCGAGTGTCCGATGTGCGAAAGATGCGCACGGATCTGGTGCGTACGTCCCGTCACGAGATCGATCTCCAAAAGACTCTCATTGCCCTTTTCGGCAACCACGCGATATTTCGTAATGATCTCCTTACTGCCGGGGAGTCTCGTGTCGGTCACCTCCACGGTATTGTGCTTACTGTCCTTGCGAAGAAATCCGTAAAGCGTATCGGCCTTCTTGGGCATACGGCCGTGCACGGCACAGAAATAGAACTTGCGAATTTCGTCGTTCCGTATCTTCTCGTTCATCACGCGCAAGGCCTCGGCATTCTTCGCCGCGATCACGATGCCGCCCGTGTTGCGATCGATGCGGTTACAAAGCGCGGGGGCAAAGGAATTCTCGTCCTCGGGGTGATATTCCCCCTTTTGACAAAGGTAGGCCTTGATGTGAAGGATCAGGGTGTTATCCCCTGCCTCGTCGCCCTCGTGCACCAAAATACCGGGACGCTTGTTGCAAAGCAGGATATTTTCGTCCTCGTAGCAAATGTCAAGCTTCGGCTTCAGCGTAAAAAGTGCCGAGGTATCCTTTTCGGGCGCGTCAAAAAACTCCTCTTTGATAAAGAGCTGAATTTCGTCGCCCTCCTTTAGCATTGTGTTCGGCTCGGCACGCTTGCGGTTCAGCTTGATCTTTTTGGTGCGTATTTGCTTATACATCATCGACAAAGGAAGCCCCTTTACCGCTTTGGTAAGGAACTTATCTAAGCGCTGTCCCGCGTCGTTTTTGCCAACCGTAAGTATCCGCATAGCATCCTCATAAAGAGAGGGAGAAATCTCCCTCTCTTCCCTTGTTCTTACAGAGTTCCGAAAATTCTGTCACCCGCGTCGCCAAGACCGGGCACGATGTAGGCATGGTCGTTGAGGCACTCGTCAAGCGCCGCCGTGTATATGTCAACGTCGGGATGATCGTCCTGCACCTTCTTCACGCCCTCGGGTGCCGCTACAAGACACATGAAGCGAATCGACTTGCAGCCTCTCGCCTTGAGCATAGTAAGTGCGTCAGAGGCCGAGCCGCCTGTAGCCAGCATGGGATCGACCAAAATTACGATACGCTCCTCAATATCATGCGGAAGCTTGCAGTAATACTCCACGGGCTTGTGGGTTTCGGGATCGCGGTAAAGACCGATGTGACCGACCTTGGCCACGGGTACGAGGCTTTGGAGGCCATCCACCATGCCAAGACCTGCACGCAAGATCGGCACGATGGCCAACTTTTTGCCCGAGATCATCTTGGCCTTCATCTTCTGAATGGGCGTCTCTATCGTAACGTCCTCAAGGGGAAGGTCGCGGGTAAGCTCGTATCCCATAAGCATGGCGATCTCGTTCAAAAGCTCGCGGAAGTCCTTGGATCCCGTCTTTTTGTTACGCATGATCGAAAGCTTGTGGGTGATAAGGGGATGGTCAAAAACGTGAAGCTGACTCATAGTGGTTCTCCTTCATCTTATTTTCTTTCATTATACCCCTTTTTCATCCTCTTTTCAAGTGCTTTCTCAAAATATTTCGGATTTCTTCATTTTTTCACGAAAATCTGTTTACATCCTTACACTTTCATGGTAGAATAAGATGTATTATTATATCTTTGGAAAGGTCATTTTCATGTCAGAAGCAAAAAAGACGGTCGGCATTTATACGCTCGGCTGTAAGGTAAACCAATACGAGTCCGAGGCCATCGGTGAGCTTTTTGCCGCACGCGGCTATGAAATATTGCCCGCCGACGAGCTTTGCGATGTTTATATTATCAATACCTGCACCGTCACCGCCGAAAGCGACCGCAAGGCGCGGCAGGTCGTTCGTCGCGCCATCACCCGCAACCCCGACGCCTTCGTGCTGGTAACGGGCTGCTTGGCGCAGACCGCCGCCGAGACGCTTGCACGCATCGAGGGCGTGGACTTCGTTTGCGGCAACACCGAAAAATGCGCCGTTGTGGACGCCGCCGAGCGTCTTTTGGCATCGGGGTGCAAAAATGTGCACGCCGAAGTTCGCGTGGCGTCGCTGGAGGGAGCACCGTTCGAACCCATGCGCATTCAAAAATTCGACCGCACGCGCGCCTACGTGAAAATCGAAGACGGGTGCGAGTCGCACTGCACCTACTGCATCATCCCGAAGGCACGTGGAGCTATTCGCTCCAAAAAGCCGTCCGACGTGCTGGACGAGGTGCGGGCGCTTACCGAAAACGGTTGCCGCGAGATCGTGCTCACCGGCATCGAGACCGCATCCTACGGCCGCGATCTTGACGGCTATGCGCTGATCGATCTTTTAGAGGAGGTCGATCGCATTTCGGGTATCGGTCGCGTGCGGCTGGGCTCGCTCGACCCCTCGCTGATGAAGCCGAAATTCCTCGAACGCCTCGCGTCGCTTTCCTCGCTCGCCCCACATTTTCACCTTTCCATGCAAAGCGGAAGCGACCGCATCCTAAATTTAATGAAACGAAAATACAACACTGCCATGGCACTGGAGAGCATCGAGCGGCTCCGTGAGGCCCTGCCGCGCGTGATGCTGACCACCGATATGATCGTCGGCTTCCCGACCGAGACCGAGGAGGATTTCTTAGAAACGCTTGCCTTTGCCAAGCGTGCCGAATTCCTCATGATCCACGTCTTTCCCTTTTCGGGACGACGCGGCACCCCCGCCGCCGCGATGAGCGGTCAGGTCCCCATGGAAGTGCGACGGGAGCGCGCCGCACGACTTGCTTCGCTTGAGGCCTCGATCCGCCGCGACATTCTTGACCGAGAAATTCGCGAGCGTCCCGTATGCGAGGTGCTTTTCGAAACCTGTAAAAACGGATATGCGATCGGCCACACCGACCATTTTATCGAGGTAACAGTCAAGACCAACCGAGATCTGCACGCAAGAACGGCAAGCGTGCGCTTCCTCACAACCGACGGAAACACGATAGAAGGAGAAGAAATATGAATTTTGAACCCTCGATGCCCCTGCCCAAGATCTCCGACTTTCCCTATCTGCAAGCATCCTTTTTGGAGCGTTTTTGTGCGGCCTATCTGCCCGACATGGAACACTCCGAGGTAAAATACTGTCAATGGCATTATGCAAAACACCGCCGTTCGCCCAAAAACGCGGACGAGTTGGCCTTTTTAAATCGGCTGGTAGCCGAAGAGCACCGCTACCCCGAAAATCTTCGGATCTCGGAGATGACGACCGACGACGCCACGCTTGCCGCCGCCTTCGCGCATCTCATGGTCGAGCGTGCCGCGCGCTTGCCCAACCATAAAACGCCCTGCTCGTTTGCCGAGATCGCAGCCGAATATTTGGAAACCGCGCAGCAGAATTCCTTCTCGCCTCCGCTTTCCTGCAGGCCCTTCCCGATGCTCGCACTTGCCACGCGTAAAATGACGCCCACGCTTCTGTACGGCAAGGAAGAAAACGGACTTGCAGGCGGCACGCCCATCTCGCGCGCACTTGCCTGCCACGCCCCGCTTGCCGAGGGGGATCGAGTGTACGCCTTCCTTGCGGGCACCGATCCCGTGGAAAATTTTGAGAAAAAGCTTCTCGCCTTTGCCGCCTCGCCGCTTGCCATCACTCGTACAAAGCGGCTTTGTCCCGTAGGAGAGCGCGGCGTTTTCCACGCGCTCCGTGAACTTAATATGGGCTTTGAGGTCGAACTGCCCCGTCTTTACGGCGAAAACGCCTCGGCGTTGCGCCTTTTGGAAAGCGAAAACGGCCTTTTGGTCGTTGCCAAGGAGACCGAAGCGTCCGAAATGCTCGTGGACGCGCTCGACATCGGGCTTCGCCCGCGCCTTTTGGGACGCGTACGAAAGGACGGCTATGTTCTCTTGAAGCAGGATGACGACCTCTGTTTCCGCTTCTCGCTCCACTTCCTTTCCACGCTCACCTGTCCGCGCGCGTACCGCGTCGAGCCCAAGACGCGCGCACCGCGTGAGAACGCCTTTTCGCTCTCGGATAGCAGAACGGTTGCCGTGGAAAGAAGCGAGCTTCTCGTTGCTCGTGCCGAGGGAGACGACTCGCATAACACCGTGCTTTACGCCACACTTTGTGTGATTTCCGCGCTTGCCGCGCGCGGTGTACGACTTGACGAAATGCACCTCTCTCACCGCCTTACGCTTGCGCTCGATGACCGCTCGTCCGCGGCCCTCGGACAGACGCTTTCGATGCTCCTTGACTTGTACCGCGCCGTGACTGCGCTTCCCCTCTCTGCCGCCAACGACGGTGGGGTTATGCTCGGTGCTTCAAACACCTTCACGCTTTACGCCACGGCCGAAAAACCAAGGGATCCCCTTCCCGACACGCTTACGCGTACCGATTCACGCGTGTATCTTTTGGAGCCGCTCTATGACGAGAAGGGCAATCCCGACCTTGAGGACTACCAAAAAATGCTCGACTACGTAAGCGCACAGGTAAGAAACGGTGTTATTTTTTCGGCAAGAGCCGTAGTGGGTGACCTTTTTCCCGTGCTTGACGCGATGAGCGGCAATACCGCGGTGGAATATCTTGCCCCCTCCTCGACCGTTGCCAAGGCAGGTGCGATCCTCGTGGAAAGCCACAAAGAGCTTCAGGGTATCCTTGTCGGAAAGACTTTTGTACCCGAAAATATCGAAGATTTGCCCAATGCCGACAATAACGCTTGACTTTTGTTGCATTTTGGTATATAATAGTAAATTGATTGAAAATAACGCCTTGAAAGGATTTTATCACCATGACGATTTACGACGAGCTGGTTGCCCGCGGCCTTATCGCGCAGGTAACCGACGAAAAAGAGATCCGAGATCTTGTAAACGAGGGAAAGGCCACCTTCTATATCGGCTTTGACCCCACGGCCGACAGCCTTCACGTCGGTCACTTTATGGCACTGTGCCTCATGAAGCGTCTGCAGATGGCGGGCAACCGTCCCATCGCCCTTATCGGTGGCGGTACGGCTATGATCGGTGACCCCTCGGGACGTACCGATATGCGCTCGATGATGACCAAAGAGACCATTCAGCACAACTGCGAGTGCTTCAAGAAGCAGATGGAGCGCTTTATTGAATTTGGCGAGGGTAAGGCTGAGATGGTAAACAATGCCGATTGGCTCCTCGACCTCAATTACGTTGAGGTTTTGCGTGAGGTTGGTGCCTGCTTCTCGGTCAACAATATGCTGCGTGCCGAGTGCTATAAGCAAAGAATGGAGAAGGGCCTTTCCTTCCTCGAGTTCAACTATATGATCATGCAGTCCTATGACTTCTATCACCTGTTCCAGACGCACGGCTGTAATCTGCAGTTCGGCGGTAACGACCAGTGGTCGAATATGCTGGGCGGTACCGAGCTCATCCGCCGCAAGCTCGGTAAGGATGCACACGCCATGACCATTACCCTGCTGCTCAACTCCGAGGGCAAGAAAATGGGTAAGACGGCAAGCGGCGCGGTATGGCTTGATCCCAACAAGACCAGCCCCTTCGACTTC
>SVRO01000070.1 GCA_015064795.1 Oscillospiraceae bacterium
AATCCTCCAAATATGTTTTTTTAGTTCGACTGGCAGGTCTTGCTCATTATACCATATTTGGAGGATTTCTTCTCACCGGTTAACCTCTATTGAACCCCGCCACTATGGCGGGGTTTTCGTTTTACAACCAAAGGGCTGAGTCTTCGACTCAGCCCTTTTTGTTGTACGGCTTCAAATTTGGCCTTGGTAGATTTTATTTATTATATACTAACGATACCGAAGGCCGTAAGGATCGACGAAACGAGTATAATAAGGATGCATACGGGTGCGACAAATCGGATGACTGCTGTGAACAGCTTTTTGAACTTGAAGGGTTCCAAAAGCTCCACCTCCTCAATAATGGCCTTGGGCTTTAAGATAAATCCAACAAATATCACGGTAGCAAGGGCGACGATCGGCATAAGCAGGCTATTGCTGAAGAAATCAAAGAAATCCAAGAACTGCATGCCAAGAACCTTCACATCCGCCCAAGCGCTGTATCCGAGCGAGGAAACGACACCGAGAAGAAGCGAGCCACCAAGCACAACGAGAATGGATACCTTTCTACCGATCTTTAGTTTATCCATAAAAATGGAAACCACGGTTTCCATAAGAGAAATGGACGAGGTGAGTGCCGCAAAGAGCACCATGACAAAGAATGCCGCACCGATAAACGAGCCTCCCGGCATGGCATCAAATATCTTCGGAAGCGTGACGAACATAAGTCCGGGGCCCTGCCCGAGAGCTGCTTCGTTTCCGCCGGAGAAGGCAAACACGGCAGGAATGATCATAAGACCCGCAAGGAATGCCACGCCCGTGTCAAAGACCTCGATCTGCTTTACCGACTTTTCGATGTTGATTTCCTTCTTCATATACGAGCCGAAGGTAATCATAATACCCATCGCAAGCGACATGGAATAAAAGAGCTGTCCCATGGCGGCCACGACCGTCATAAGCGAGAACTTGGAGAAATCGGGCTTAAGGTAATACACAACACCGTCCCAAGCGCCATCCATGGTAATAAGCGTATACGCAACAATGAACACGATAAGGCCGATCAGTATGGGCATCATGATCTTGCTGATCTTTTCTACGCCCTTTTCCACGCCAAGCAAGACAATCAACGCCGTAATACCGATAAAAAGCAAAAACCAAAGAATAGGCTCTACGGTGATTCCAAGGTAACTGTTAAAGTAGGTATCCTGTGCCATTTCCGCCGTTTTACCCGTGATAAAGCCAAACATATATTTCATGACCCAACCGCCGATCACCGAGTAATACGGAAGGATGATGACGGGAACGAGTGAGCAAAGTATGCCAACAAACGAAAACCGCTTGTCCAGAGAACCGTAGGCACGGATTGCGCTGAGCTTTGTTTTTCTTCCCAGTGCGATCTCGGCAATCATCAAGGAAAAGCCAAAGGTTACCGAAAGCGCAATATAAACAAGAAGGAAAATTCCTCCACCGTATTTCGCCGCAAGATATGGAAAACGCCATATGTTGCCAAGACCAACGGCCGAGCCGGCAGCGGCAAGCACGAAGCCGAGCTTACCTGTAAACGAACTTCTTTTAGACTCCATTGTAATCTCCTAAATTATGTCATTGTTGTATATTATATCACATTTTTTCCGTTTTTCAAGACCTATTTCAAACATAAGCGATTTTTTATTGATTTTGTCTTTTCTTCATTCGTGACCAACTGATATAGCCGTAAATATCATTCACAAGGAATGCCAAAAAGCAGGCCACCACAGAAATATAGCGTTTATCAGTAAAGCTGGCAAGAACCCAAAGCACAAGAAGAACCACGTCGTTCGCGGCATACAGAAGCGCGAAAAGCTCACAACGTCTGAACGTAAGATAAACCGCCGCAAAGCTGGTCGTAACCGAGACCGTGCTCGGAATAAGATTGGCAGTGCCAAGCTCCTTTAAAACAAAGTAAAAGACCGCCGTCACCAATAGCGTAAGGCCACCCATGAAAACATACTCGCGTCCTCGAAGGTGATTGACCTTGACCTCCATCCTGTTTTTTTCATAAGGATTTCTCAGCCACGAAACAAGCGCAAAAACCGCCATGGGCACCGTCATGCCGAGATAGGTGAGCATCTCTCCATAGTAATCCATCTCAAAGGAAATGATACCGTAAAGAATACCGAAAAATATCATCAAGATCTGGCCGAAGGGGTTTCCCTTCGCACAAAAAATGAGCGAAGTCACGCCGATAAGAGAGGCAGAAAGCGTAAGATAGCTCCCCCTGTCAAATAGCAAAAAGGAAAGCAGGATCAACAGAACCGATACCGACCACAAAATCCACTCGGTCTTTGAAAAGTAAGAAAAAAGTTTTTTGATCTTTTCCATAATATTCCTCCAAGCAAAAAGCATTCGCAAGCATATCTTCTAAGACCTAACGATATGCAAACGAATGCTTTGTAGCAAGTTACCCGGTGGCAACCGAATTATTTTTTTAATTATATCACAGTTCGCACCATTTGTCAAGCCTCTACCTCGGCCTCAAGCTTCTCGACTTCAATCATGAGTTCGGTCCATTCCTCCTCGTAAAGCGAGAGCTTTTCCCTCACGCCATCGATCTCGGTTTGAATCTCGGCAAGCTTCTGATAGTCGGAATAGACCTCGGGTGACTCAATTTGCCCATTAAGCACCGCAATCTGCTCCTCGCATTCCTGCATAAAGCTCTCCAAGCGCTCCACACGCTTTTTCTTTTTGTCAAGCTCCTTCTTGGGCGACATATGACGCACCTTCTTTACCTTAGGTGACTCCTCGTTTTTCTCAATCTCCTCGGCCTCTGCCTCGGCAAGCGCCGCCATGCGCTTCTCCTCGTACACATCGTAGGTGTCGTCGATATAGGTGGCATGTCCCTTTTCAAAGACCAAAAGTCTGTCCGCGATCTTTTTCACAAAATAACGGTCATGCGAAACGAAGATGACCGTTCCCTCGTAGGCAAGCAAAATATCCTCTAAGGTCTGCTTGCCGATGATGTCCATGTGGTTGGTAGGCTCATCAAGAATCAGAACATTGGGCTTGCTGTGTAAAATTTTACAGAGCGTCAAACGCACCTTTTCGCCACCCGAAAGCGTGGAGGCCGTGCGAAAGACTTCCTCTCCCGTGAACTGAAAGGCACCGAGCGCGCTTCGCACCTCGGTATCATTCAGCTTCGGATACGCGTGCGAAAAAATATCAAAAATCGTTTCCTCTCCGCTGATCTGCGCCAACTGCTGATCAAAATACGCGATTTCGGTATTATAGCCAAACTGATAGCGTCCCGAAAGAGCGGGCACCTTGCCCATCAGCGTTTTTAAAAAGGTGGATTTTCCGATGCCGTTGCCGCCGATGATACCAAGCCTCTGCCCTCTCTCAAGATGAAGGTCGACCTTCATAAGCGGCGCGTCGTAGCCAATCACAAGATCCTTGGTGTCCAGCACGATACGCGAGCTTGGAAGCTCGGGCTGAAATTTGGCATGATAGGTCTTGGTGTCGGCTCGCTCGGGCGCGTGAATGATCTTCATGTGCTCCAGAAGCTTGATCTTGGACTGCACCATCTTGGCCTTGGTCGCCTTATAACGAAAACGTTCGATCAATCGGTTAAGTCGAGCGATCTCGGCCTGCTGACGCTCGTGGTCCTTCAACTGCTTGATATAGTTGTCTCGCTTCTGCTTTTCAAAATCGGCGTAGTTTCCCTTATAGCACCGTGTCTCGCCCCACTCGATCTCGTAGACCTTATTTACGATGCGGTCAAGAAACATACGGTCGTGCGAGACGATGACGAGCGTAGACTTGTAGCTTTTAAGGTAGCCCTCCAGCCACTCGATCGTCTCGATGTCGAGGTGGTTGGTCGGCTCGTCGAGAAGCAGAATATCGGGCTTCGTGAGAAGCATCTTGATAAAGGCGATCTTGGTTCGCTGACCGCCCGAAAATTCGGAAAGCGGCTTTTGCTCGTCGGCCTCGGTAAAGCCGAAGCGGCGGATCATGGTCTTGTATTCCTTTTTGTAGGTCATGCCGCCAAGCGCGATGAAGCGGTCGTTCAATGCAGAAAAGGCCGCGATGGTTCGCTCATCGCTTTCCTTCTCCATCTTCACGACCATGGCCTGCATCTGTGCCTCCATGTCGATCAAGTGCGAAAAGACCTTTCGCACCTCCTCCTCCATGGGTGTGGACTCGTTTTCAAATGGCATTTGACGGAGATAACTGATTTCGGGTGTCCCCTGCTTCATGACGCGGAATTCCTCCTCGCCCGTTCCCTCCTCCAGATCGACCTCACCCATGATGGCCTTGAGCAGCGTGGTCTTGCCGCAGCCGTTTCGTCCGACGACCGCGATCTTCTCCCCCGCGTTTATTTCAATATCAATGTTTTCCAACACCATCTCGCCGTCGTAATACACGGCGCCGTTTACGATCTTATACTGCATTTTTATTCCTATCCATTCTTTTTCACAATTTCCCGAAGTGCGCGGAAGGCCACCTTGTCCGCCTCACCGATGCGGAAGGAGTCCTGTATTTTCTGAATGGCCTTGCCAAGAATATTGTATTGTAACGTGGAGGTGCGCATAAAGGCAAGCACATCCTCACTGTGAAACACGGCAAGGTCGCAAAGAAGCCATGCCTCTGCCATCTGCACATAATAGGCGTCGTCGTCCTTCATAAGCGAAAGAATGGCCGCCACGTTTTCCCGCTCCTTTTGCAATCCCGTCAAAAAGATCACATAACCCCATCGACGTGTGAAGGGCTTTTCCGAGCGTATATAACGCATTGCTCGCTCATAAGTACTTGCAAAGTCAAGAGGCTTTTTCAAAAACTGCGGAAGCTGATCCACGTGCCACCAATCGTCAAGCAGATCCTCGTTGGTTTCAATAAAGTCCAACTGCTCCTCCACACTTTCCAAAAGTGCGAGCGAGACCTGAAAATAGGTGCGGTGAACGAGAGGGTCGGCAAGCACGTGTGAAGCAAGATCGCGCACGTCCGCACGCGCGGCAATAAGCTTTCGGTTATAGCGATCGATGTCTCCCGTTTTGATGTCCTCGATTGCTCGAAGCGCACCCGAGATCTCCCCGTACGTCATACACGCTCTCCCTTCTGATAAACTTCTTTATTTATAACATATTTTTGTAAAAAAGTCAACACGTAAAAACGGGGCCGAGTCCATTTGGCGACTCAGCCCCGTTTTTATATCTGCTTTCGCATGCGCTCAAGCGCTCCCTTTTCCAGCCTTGAGACCTGCGCCTGCGAAATGCCGATCTCCTCGGCGATCTCGACCTGCGTTTTGTTGCGGAAAAATCGCATCTGTATGATCTTTCGCTCACGCTCGTTCAGCACCTTCATGGCCTCACGCAATGCAATGCTTTCGAGCCACTTTTCGTCACTGCTGTCACCGTCGCTGATCTGATCCATCACATAAAGCGCGTCGCCGCCCTCACTGTAGACCGGCTCATAAAGTGAAATCGGCTCCACAATAGCCTCCATGGCGCGAAGCACACTCTCGCGCTGCTCCCCGAGCTTTGCGGCGATCTCGTCAAGCGTGGGCTCTCTTTCCTTCTCGCGTATCAGCTCCTCGCGCGCCTTGAGTGAGCGGTAGGCCATGTCACGCACCGAGCGACTGATACGGACAGCATTATTGTCCCTGAGATAGCGGCGGATCTCCCCAATGATCATTGGCACCGCATAGGTGGAAAATTTGACGTTCATCTCCACATCAAAATTGTCCACCGCCTTAACAAGTCCGATACACCCCACCTGAAACAGATCGTCCATGTTTTCGCCTCGCCCCGTAAAGCGCTGAATGATGCTGAGTACCAAGCGCAGATTGCCGTAGATCAGCTTTTGTCTCGCGTCGGTGTCCCCCGCGCGACTCTTTAAAAGAAGCTCGTGCTTTTCCTCGTCGCTTAACGTTTTGAGTTCCGCGGTATTCACACCGCAAATTTGCACTTTGTTATAATACATCCCACTTCTCCTGTTTTTGCTACAGAAAAAGTATTGACGAAAAGAACACCCCCCTATTCATGCGAACGGGTAGGTGCTCACTTGTAATTTGTGGTAAATATAGGGTAACAGTTGGTATCCGAACTCGTTTATCTACTGTCCCCCTACGCTCTTATTTTTTCTTTCCGCGCAGCTTATTAAGCTCGGCCAAGAAGGTCTCAAGATCCTGAAACTCACGGTATACCGAGGCAAAACGGATATACGCCACCTCGTCCATGCTTTTCAGACGGGTAAGCACCATCTCGCCGATCTCCTTGGTCGTCACGTCCTGCCTCAGCGTATTCTGAAGCTCAAGCTCGATGTCCGACACGATCTCCTCAGCATCGATCGGGCGCTTTTGGCAAGCCTTAAGAACGCCCGTTAAAAGCTTGGCACGGTTAAAGGGCTCCTTGCTTCCGTCCTTCTTCAATACGAAGACCTGGAGGGTTTCTACCACCTCATAAGTCGTAAAGCGTTTTTTACAGGACAGGCACTCACGGCGGCGTCGAATGCTGCCGTCGGGCGTGGGACGGGAATCGACCACCTTACTGTCAAAATAACCACAAGCGGGACACTTCATATACAAATCCGCCAAAGCGGCGGCTCCTTTCGAAAATTACGTCCCTATTATAGCAGAAAAACGGGATTTTGTAAACCCTTTTTCTTCAAATATTTACAAGATCGAGTGCATTTTCTCGGTTATAATCCTCAAGGATCTCGTGCAGTATGTACGGAGGCACCTCGCCCTTGGCAATACGCTCAAAAAGTGCGGTAACGCAAGAAAGGTTGCCAAAAACCTCCCCTTCCTCGCACGCGCTGTCATCCGTAACACGAATACGAAAACGGTTGCCGTCCGCCGCTTCGCGAAAAAGGCAATAGACCGTCCTTCCCGCCCCGCGTTCTCGGCAGATCCTTCCAATTTCCATCAAGGCTTCGGCTTCCCCGACTACTTCGTTCGTCCGTTTCATCTTTCCATCTCCTTTTGTTTTATGGGCGACACAGGCCGCAACCACTATTGTAACAGAAAATCTTACGAAAAAATTTTGAAAATTTATGCCGAATTTGCTGTTTTTTCCCCTTTTTTCGACCTTTTCCCCTATAATCTGCCATTTTCCCCTATTTTCCCTGTGGACGAAAAAACAAAAATATGATACAGTAAAAAGGTCGATAGTTCAATAAATTGATGTTTATCGGGGAGTTACGCTTAGGGGACTTTTTGAAAAAAGCCCCCTAAAACCCCCAAAAACTTTTCCTGCGGGCAAAATGGGTGTTGCCGATCTGTAAAACGAACGAATGAGAAAAAACGAACGTAAGAGACGGTGTTCAAGTCATTTTGAGGCCGTCTGGGGAGACGGCCGAGGGCGCGCAAATGCTACATCGCCGAAAAGAAAGCGAGCTTTCTTTGTCGGCGTGTAAGCTT
>SVRO01000071.1 GCA_015064795.1 Oscillospiraceae bacterium
TCAAAACGCGTTTGAGGTCAAGCCGCGCAAGCCGCACAAAAAATACGGCATCGTTACGGTGGCGTCGGGCAATGGAATCAAGGATACCTTTACCTCGCTTGGGGCCGACGTGGTGATCGACGGCGGTCAGAGCATGAATCCGTCGGCCGAGGATTTTGTGGAGGCCTTTGAAAGCATCAATGCGGACACTATTTTCGTGTTCCCGAACAATTCCAATATTATTTTGACCGCGAAGCAGGCGGCGGCACTTTACAGTGGCTCCGACGTTCGCGTGGTCGCCAATAAAACCATTGGCGAGGGCTATGCTGCTATCTCGATGCTGGATACCTCGAATGAGGACGTGGAGGCCGTTTTGGCCGAAATTGACGAGATCATCGCGTCGGTCGTAACGGGTACGGTATCCAAGGCAAGCCGCGATACCGAAAAGGACGGCGTTGCCGTGCATAGCGGAGACTATATTGGTTTTGTGGGCGACACCATTTATGTGGATGAGCCAAATGCCGAGGAAGCGGCTCGCAAGCTTGCCGAAGCCCTTCATGCCGAGAAATATGACGTAATGCTTTTCATTTGCGGTAAGGAGCCAAGCGCTGAGGCGGCAGAGACGCTCTTCCGTGAGCTCAAGCAGAGCTATAAGAGAACCGAGATCATAATGATCGATGGCGGCCAGCCCGTTTTTGACTATCTGATGATATTGGAATAAAGAGAGGAGACAGGACCATGCAGAATTACGTACTTTTTACCGATACCGATACCGATATTACCCCGGAAATAGCGAAGGAATACGGTTATCACCTGATCAGCATGCCGTATAGCATTGACGGAAAGACGATCTATCCTTATGAGGATTTTGAGGTGTTTGACTATAAGCCCTACTACGATATGTTGCGTGGAGGGGTTCTCCCGACCACGAGTGCAATCGGCGAGGAAAGATATAAGAATTATTTTGAGCCTGTGCTTGCCGCAGGGCAGGATATTCTGTATCTTCATTTTTCAAGGGCCATGTCGGCAACCTTTGAGGCGATGGATCGCGCGATCGACGAGCTTTTAAAAAAATATCCCGAGCGCAAGATCCAAACCCTTGATTTGAAGTCGGCAACTACGCTTTCGTTGCTTATGATTCACGAGGCGGGAGCACTGTATAAGGCGGGCAAAACGGCAGATGAGATTCTGGCATGGGCGGAAAAAGAAGTTGACCATTTTGCAATGTATATGTTCGTGGACGACCTGAAATTCTTCAAGCGTAGCGGACGTGTCAGCGGTCTTGCCGCCACAATGGGTACCATGCTCGGCATTCGCCCGATGATACATATCAGTTCGGAAGGAAAGCTTGTCAATATCGGAAAGATTAAGGGACGTACGAAAGCCCTTGAGCAGTTGGTAAACTATGTAGAGGAGCTGGGAGACGATCTGGAAAATCACCGTTTGATCGTGGGAAATTCGGACGCCTGCGATATGATCGACGAGCTTGTGGAAATGCTTCGCGAAAGGTTTGGAGATCAAATTCAAATTGAGACGGCTATGGTAAATCCGACGCTTGGCGCGCATTGCGGTCCCGATGGTATCGGCGTTGCCTTCCATGCCATTCACAGATGACGGAGGATTTTATGGGCGCAATCGTAATAAAAGAAGTAAAGACCAAGAAGGAACAGAAGGAATTCTTAAATTTTCCTCTTAAGCTTTATCGCGATAATCCCTGCTTTGTGCCGCCGCTTTACAGCGACGAGAAAAAGATATTCCGTAAGGATTACGTTTACTACGATACCTGCGAGGCAGTCTATTATAACGCCTATCGAGACGGCAAAATGGTAGGTAGAATTTCGGGCATTTTGCAGAAGGTAAGCAACGAGCTACGCAACGAGAGGCGTGTGCGCTTTACTCGCTTTGATACGGTAAACGACCTTGAGGTCGCGCGTGAACTTTTTGAAGCAGTCGAGACTTGGGCGCTTGAAAAGGGAATGGATACGATTTGCGGCCCGCTCGGCTTTTCCGACCTTGAGCGAGAGGGTCTTTTGATCGAAGGTTTTGAGCATCTCGCAACCTTTGAGGAACAGTACAATGCCGCTTATTACGGAGAGCAGATCGAGCAGCTTGGCTACGCCAAGGAGGTCGACTGGACGGAGAGCATGATAAAAGCTCCCGCCGATTACGACGGCTCCCTCGACAAGATGACCGATTTTATTATGAAGCGTTACAACCTTCATTTCGGGCCCGCCAAGAGCGTCAATGAATTTTTGAAGTTATATGCCGATAAATTCTTTGAATTGCTCGATAAATCTTATGCGCATCTTTACGGTACCGTGCCCTTTACGGACGGCATGAAAAAAATGATGATCTCCAATTTCAAGCTGATCGTCAAGCTGAAATATGTGGCTGTGATTTTGGATGAAAATGACAATCTTGTGTGTCTGGGCATCTGCTTCCCGTCGATTGCAAAGGCCGTTCAAAAATCGAACGGACATCTGACGCCCTTGGCACTCGTGCGTATTTTGCGTGCGCTCCAAAAACCGAAGGTGCTGGATCTTGCGCTTGTCGGTGTGGATCCCGCTTACTTAAACCGCGGTATCAGCACCGCCGTTGCCGCAGGTCTGATGCATATGCTACAGTCGGATGGCATTGAATACGCTGAGACCAACCTGAACCTTGAAGATAATTTTGCGATACGGAATCTTTGGAAGCGCTTTGATGAAACGCAGCACAAGCGTCGCCGCTCGTATGTGAAAAAACTGAATGTGGAGGGCGAAAAGGCATGATCAAAATTGCAGTCGATTGCTTTGGCGGCGACCATAGCCCCGCGGCACAGGTGGAAGGAAGCCTTTTAGCTCTTGAACAGTTTCCCGATCTTTCGCTGATCCTTGCGGGCCACGAGGGGATTCTCCAATCGCATCTTGAGGGGAAAACGTACGACAAAGAGCGCCTGTTCATTCTTCATGCACCCGATGTGGTCGGATGTGACGAAAAGCCGACCGACGCCATTCGCTTGAAGAAGGAAAGCTCGATGATGAAGACGATTCGCCTTCTGCGTGAGGACGACACGGTGGCAGGCATCGTAAGTATGGGCTCCACGGGTGCGCTCGTGGCGGCGGCTACGCTCCGTCTCGGACGGATTCGCAACGTGATCCGTCCCGCATTTTGTCCGATTCTTCCCACTATGAACGGTGGCATCGTTGGCGTTTGCGATAGCGGTGCCAACGTGGATATTACCCCCGATTATCTTCAGCAGTACGCCGTGATGGGAAGCTTGTATCTCGAAAACGTGTACGGTGTAAAAAATCCGCGCGTGGCACTTCTTAACATTGGTGTGGAGGCAGAGAAGGGCGACGATCTTCGCAAGAAGGCATACGAGCTTCTCCGCGAAACGTCGGGGATCAACTTTGTGGGCAATATGGAAAGCCGCGATCTCCTTTCGGGTAAATTTGACCTCGTGGTTTGTGACGGCTTCTCGGGCAACGTTCTTTTGAAATCGACCGAGGGGGCTTTGCTTGAAATGTTGGGCAAGCTTAAGAGGGACATCCGCTCAAGGCTGATCAATAAGTTTGGCGCACTTTTCCTCTATAAAATGTTTAAAGAGGAAAAGGACTTTATGAACTATCAGAATTATGGCGGAAGCGTTTTGCTTGGCACGGCAAAGGTCGTGGTGAAGGGACATGGAAGCAGTAAGGCTACGGCGGTTACAAAATGCATCGAGCAGGCCTACCGCATGGAGTTGAATTCACTGACTGAAAAGACCGAGGCGGCACTTGATGTCCTCTTCGGCGCACAAGAAACGGAGGAATAAATTATGTTTGAAACAGTAAAGGCACTGCTCTCGAAGCAGCTCAGAATTCCTGCAGATGAGATCACGCTGGATTCGAAGATCAAGGACGATCTCGGCGCGGATTCGATCGCGATCCTTCAGCTTTTGATGACCATTGAGGAGGACTACGGCATCGTCATTCCCGATGAAAAGCTTGCCACCTTTGATACGGTGGCCGACGTTGTTGCTTACCTTGACAGTCAAAAATAAGTTGACAAAAGCCACAAAAAATGATATGATAAAAGCGACAGAACGCAAGGCGTTTCTGTCGCTTTTGAATGAAAACAGAAAGAGGAGTGCATCCTTATGAAAAAAGAAGAAATCCTTTCGCATTGTGACCACACCTTGCTTGCGCAAACGGCAACCTGGGAAGAGATTCGAACGATCTGTGACGACGGTATAAAATACGGCACGGCAAGCGTTTGCATTCCGCCATGCTATGTCAAGCAAGCAAAGGAATACGTAGGCGATAAGCTTGCCATTTGTACGGTTATTGGTTTTCCCAACGGATATCATACGACGGCCACCAAGCTTTTTGAGACCAAGGACGCGCTTGCAAACGGCGCGGACGAAATTGATATGGTCATTAACGTGGGCGCGCTGAAACAGGGAAATGATGACGAAATTAAAGAGGAAATTTGCCTGCTCAAAAAGGCTTGCGGCACAAAGCTTCTGAAGGTAATTATCGAGACCTGTCTTCTGACCGACGAGGAAAAGGTGAAAATGTGTCATATCGTCACCGAGGCGGGCGCCGATTATATTAAGACATCGACGGGATTTTCCAAGGGGGGCGCAACACCTGCTGATGTGGCGCTTATGGCGAAAAACGTCGGTGAGGGCGTGCGCGTGAAGGCGGCGGGCGGTATTTCGGACTTTGCCGATGCCGAGGAATTCTTAACGCTTGGTGCCGACCGTCTCGGCACCAGCCGACTTGTAAAGGCTATGAAAAATCAAGCAACGAAGGAGGGCTACTGATATGTCAGTACCAACACCCCATATTTCCGCCAAAAAAGAGGATTTTGCCAAGACCGTTTTGATGCCGGGAGATCCCCAGCGCTCGCGCTTTATTGCCGAGAATTATTTGGAAAACGCGGTGCTTGTCAATGACATTCGCGGCGTACAGGGCTATACGGGCTACTATAAAGGGAAGCGTGTTTCGGTCATGGCATCCGGCATGGGACAACCCGCCATCGGTATTTATTCTTATGAGCTTTTCAATTTTTACGACGTTTCCAGCATCATTCGCGTGGGAAGCTGCGGAAGCTTTCGCGAGGATCTTCACGTTCACGATATCGTGCTTGCGATGGGTGCTTGCACCGATAGCAACTTTGCCGCGCAGTATAAGATGAACGGCACCTTTGCGCCCATTGCCGATTTCTCGCTTCTCAAAAAGGCGGCGGCAGAATGTGAGCGCAGGGGCATTCGATATCAGGTGGGCAATATGTATTCTACCGACGTTTTCTATAACGACACGGCCTCGGGCATTGAGTGGGCAAAGCTCGGCGTTCTCGGTGTGGAGATGGAGTCGGCCGCGCTTTACTGCAACGCGGCGCGCGCAGGCAAAAAGGCTCTCTGCATCTGTACGGTGAGCGATTCCTTTATTACGCCCGAGCAGAATATCTCGGCCGAGGAAAGACGCACCTCATTCACGAAAATGATGGAGATCGCGCTGGAAACCGCGGAGGACGATGCATGAAGCGCTTTCGTCGGGTATTTTTGATTGTTCTCGATAGCCTTGGCATCGGCGAAGCACCCGATGCTTCGCTTTTCTCGGACGAGGGAAGTGATACGCTTGGTGCCATTCGTCAAAGTGCAAGCTTTCGCTGTCCCAATTTGGAGACACTCGGCTTGTTTGAAATCGAAGGTGTAAAGGGCGAAAAGCATGGCAAGCATACTGCTGCCGTTGCCCGTATGCGCGAGACATCAATGGGGAAGGACACCACGATCGGACATTGGGAGATCGCTGGACTTGTTTCGCCCTCGCCGCTTCCTACCTATCCAAACGGATTCCCCCGAGAGCTGATCGCCGCATTTGAAAAGCGAACCGGGTACCCTGTTCTTTGTAATTTACCGTATTCGGGCACCGAGGTCATCAAGAAATACGGCGAGGAGCAAATGCGAACGGGAGGACTGATCGTTTATACCTCGGCGGATAGCGTTTTTCAGATCGCGGCGCACGAGGCGGTCATACCCGTGGAAGAGCTTTACCGTTGTTGTGAGATCGCACGCGAAATGCTCGTGGGCGAGCATGGCGTCGGTCGTGTGATCGCAAGACCCTTTGCGGGCGAATATCCCTTCACGCGCACGTCAAGACGGCATGATTTTTCCATTGTGCCGCCTGCCGAGACTATGCTGGATCTGCTTTCGGCAAAAGGCTTGGATACCATCTCAATTGGTAAGATCTACGATATTTTTGCAGGAAAGGGCATCACCTACAAGGAATATACCTCAGGGAATGCCGACGGCATGGAAAAGACCATGGCCATGGCCGAACGCGATTTTCACGGACTTTGCTTTGTGAATCTTGTGGATTTTGATATGCTTTACGGTCACCGAAACGATGTGGACGGCTACGCCACGGCACTTTCGGAATTTGATGCTTGGCTTAGCAACTTTTTGCCAAAGCTTCGTGCAGATGATCTTCTTCTGATCACCGCGGATCACGGTTGTGACCCGAAAACCCCTTCGACCGACCACTCGCGTGAGTACACGCCGATGCTGATGTACGGTGCGGAAATCGCCCCCGTAGATCTCGGTACGCGTGAAAGCTTTGCGGATATTTCGGCTACTGTGCTTGAGGCTCTTGGCGTGGATAAGGAAAATACGGTAGGACAAAGCTTTTTGTCCGACGCTTTGCAAGAGGAGTAAGAGTATGACGGATTTTGAATTGATGGCGGCGGCCGAGCAGGCAAGAGAACGCGCCTACTCGCCTTATTCCGATTTTAAGGTGGGAGCGGCGCTTTTGACGAAGCGAGGTAGCCTTTACCTTGGTTGTAATATCGAGAACGCCGCCTTTACGCCAACAGTCTGCGCCGAGCGCGTTGCCTTTTTTGAGGCAATCAAGAACGGTGAGCGCGACTTTGAGGCAATTGCCATCGTGGGTGGCAAGGTAGGGGAGAAGCCCACGTTTTGCTCCCCCTGCGGTGTCTGCCGTCAGGTGATGACCGAGTTTTGCCAAAGGGATTTTCGCATTCTGCTTGGTACGAAGGAGAATTTTACCGCTTATACGATTGCCGACCTTTTTCCGCTTTCTTTTTCGCCTCAAAATTTGCAGTAATCAAAAAAGCCTGACTTGTGGCACCTGCCGTAGAGCAGGTGCCACAGTTATATTCGCCTCTGGCGAGTTCTATTGCATCGCAGTGGTATTCGGCTATCGCCGAGTGATATTCGCTACGCGAGCTTGGGAGGCGAATATAATA
>SVRO01000072.1 GCA_015064795.1 Oscillospiraceae bacterium
ACGCGCCGCGGCGCCATTTGCCTGGCCATTGAGATGATACACACCTATTCTTTAATACACGACGATCTTCCTTGCATGGACGACGATACCTACCGTCGCGGCCGTCTGACCTGTCATAAACAGTTTGACGAGGCCACTGCCGTGCTTGCGGGAGACTCGCTTTTGACGGGGGCCTTCGGCGCGGCGGCGGAAAATCCGTATGTCTCGGCGCACATCGCGCGTGATGCGGTGGCACTTCTTTCGGAAGCGGCGGGAAGGCGTGGTATGGTCGGCGGTCAGATCCTCGATATGCAGGCCGAAAAGCATCCCGATAAGCGTCTGGAGGAGGTCGTGCATCTGCATTCGCTGAAAACCGGCGCACTCATTCGCGCGGCGGCAAGGCTCGGTTGTCTTGCGGCAGGCAAGGAGAAAAACGACGAGGCTACCTTGGCGGCCGATCGCTACGCGGCGGGTATCGGTCTTGCCTTTCAGATCGTGGACGATATTTTGGACGTGGAGGGTGACCCCGAAACGCTTGGCAAGGCAACGGGTGCCGACGCCAAAATGAACAAGGTGACCTTTTTAAATTTCTATTCGGTGGGCGAGGCGAGAGCATATGCCAAGAGGTTGACGGAGGACGCGATCGCGGCGATCGCGCAGCTGCCTGAGCACGAGACGCTCACAGAGCTTGCCATCTATTTGTTGGAGAGAAAATATTAAATTTATGCAGATTATTATCGATATTTTTCAGAATAAATGCCTTTTGAGCGTGGCGATCGCTTGGCTCACGGCGCAGCTCATCAAGGTTTTTACGGGCTATTTCCGTGAGGAAGAATTTAGTGTTCGCAAGTTTTTGTCGGGGACGGGCGGCATGCCCAGCTCGCACTCGGCAACCGTGGTGGCACTTCTCACCTCGTCGGTTATGGTTTATGGCTTTCGCGGCTACGAGACGGCGGCCTCGGTGCTTCTTGCTACCATTGTGATGAGTGACGCAATGGGTGTACGCTATGAAACGGGTAAGCAGGCCAAGGTCATCAATAAGCTTGTGGAAGAGTTGTTTTCGGGTAAGGCCAAGGATCCGCAGGCAAATCTCAAGGAGTTGATCGGTCACACGCCTTTTCAGGTCTTTGTGGGGGCGCTTCTCGGTCTATTGGTTGGCATTTTGGTCTGTAGCTTGCTGCCGTGATGCGACTTGACGTATTTTTGAAGGTCTCGGGGCTTGCGGAAAGTCGAACGCAGGCACGAAGGCTGATTGAGGAAGGAGCCGTTCTTTTGGACGGTAAGCTCGCGGATAAAGCTTCGCTTGCGGTGGACGAACAGTCACCGCCAAGCGTAGAATTTTTAAAAAAGCAGAAGTACGTTGGCCGAGGCGGCCTCAAGCTTGAAAAGGCACTTGCACTTTTTGAGGTAAAGGTCGAGGGGCTTTGCGCGCTTGATGTAGGCGCGTCTACGGGAGGCTTTACCGATTGCCTGTTGCAGAACGGCGCGGCAAAGGTATACGCCGTGGACGCCGGCGAGGGACAGCTTGCGGGAAAGCTTCTTTCCGACACTCGCGTGGTCAACATGGAAAAATATAATGCAAGAAATCTTGCGGCCAAGGATTTTCCCAAGCCTCCCGATGTGGCGGTGATGGACGTATCCTTTATCTCTCAGACGCTGATTTTGCCTGCGCTTGCAGGCGTGCTTCAAGACGGTGGCATTCTGATCAGCCTGATCAAGCCACAGTTTGAGGCGGGGCGTGCTGCAATCGGTAAAAACGGACTCGTGAAAAGCGCGGTAGACAGGCGACACGCCATGGAGCGCGTGTTGGACGCTGCTGCGGAGAACGGTCTTGCGTGCTTTGGCCTTGACGTTTCTCCCATTTTGGGTGGAGACGGGAACGTAGAATATATTGCCGCCTTTTGCAAGGGCGGCACGGCGGCCATCGACCGCCAAAAATGTAAAGAAATTGCGGAATGGAGGGGAGAAAAATGAAGGTTGCCCTGATAACCAATTATAATATTAGCGAAAAATCCGCGGCGGCCATGACGGTTGCTGAGCGACTGAAGGAATACGGTTGCCGTATCGTCGCGCCGCTTTCGTATCGCGATCGCGTTGAGCGTATGCACAGGCACCGTCCCGAGATGGTTTTCGATATACCCGAAAATATCTATAAAACGGCCGATCTTATCGTCGTTCTCGGCGGCGACGGCTCGATTATGGACGTGGCGAGAAACGCCGCGCTTCGCGGCACGCCCGTGCTTGGTATCAATATGGGGCGTGTTGGTTATTTGGCAGAGCTCGAAATGTCTGAGCTTGACCTCTTGGACAAGGTCATGAAGGGGCAGTATACGCTGGATAAGCGTGCGATGCTGAAAGCCGAGGTAATAAGCGCCACGGGGAAGGAGACGCGCTCGGCGGTTGCCCTGAATGATGCGGTGATCTCCAATGGATCGATTGCGCGCATCATCGACCTTCAGCTCAGTGAGAGTGGGGTGCCGATCAATACTTACCGTGCCGACGGTCTTATCATTTCCACCCCAACGGGCTCGACGGCGTACTCCATGTCGGCGGGGGGGCCGATCGCCGATCCGAAGATCTCCTGCTTCTGCGTAACGCCGATCTGTCCGCATCTTTCGGTGGCGCGCTCGATCCTCTTTCCGGATCAGGCGGTGATCGAGGTGAAGCACATTTGCCGACGCGAAAAGGTACTGTATCTCACGCTTGACGGCAGAACTAGCCTGGAGCTGATGCGAAACGACGTGGTGCGCATCACGAAATCCGAGCTTGAGGCTTCGATCGTGCGCGTGAAGGAATGTAGCTTTTATGAAAAATTAAGACAAAAAAACGGCGGAAGGGGATTTTAACGGTGAAAAATCAAAGACAGGAAAAGATCAAGCAGCTCATTTCCCAATTTGACATCGAGACGCAGGATGACCTCATTGAAAAGCTTCGTGAGGAAGGCTTTTCGGCCACGCAGGCAACCATTTCGCGCGATATTCGTGAAATGAAGATCTCCAAGGTTTTGGGAGCCAACGGAAAATATCACTATGCGATGGCGCACGCGTCGGGTGGGGATGTGCGGCATTCGTATATCCGCTCGATTCGAAGTGTAGCACACGCAGGCCATCTCGTCGTGATCAAGACCGGCCCGGGTCTCGCGCAGGCAGTGGCCGCCGAGATCGACTCGATGGAGGGCGGCGAGATCCTTGGTTGCGTTGCAGGGGATGATACCATCATCGCCGTGGCAAGCAGTCGGGATATTGCGATCCGTTTTAGCGAAGGATTGGAAAGGCGAGTCGGTCTGATATAACAGGAAAAGGAGGCGAAGGAAGTGCTACAGTCGCTTCATATTGAAAACGCCGCGGTGATCCAATCGGCCGATATGGATCTGGAAAAGGGGTTTATGGTACTCAGCGGCGAGACGGGTGCGGGCAAATCCATTATTGTTGACAGCATCCATTTGCTTTCGGGTAGCCGCCTTTCCCGCGATATGATACGAACGGGCGAGGATCGAATGCTTGTCAGTGCGATCTTTGCCGATTGCCGCGAGGAAGTGGTTGCGCTTTTGGATTCTTACGGAATTCTTTGCGACGGCTCGGTCATGCTCGTACGAACGCTATCGCGCGACGGTAAGAGCACGGTTAAAATAAACGGTCGAACGGTGACGCAGAGTCTGCAGCGTGAGCTTTGTAAGCTTCTTATCAATATTCACGGTCAACATGACAATCAGCGCTTGATGCAGCGGGCGGCGCAGATCGAAATTCTCGATGCTTACGCCGAAAACCGTGAGACGCTTGCCGCTTACAGTAAGGTTTATCGCGAGCTTCTTGACCTTCGTGCGCGACTCGCAGAGCTGGACGGTAATACCGCCGAAAAGCTTCGTATGCGGGATATGCTGAAGTATCAGATCGAGGAGATCGCGGCGGCACGGCTTAAGGAGGGCGAGGAGGAGGCGCTTGAGGCCGAATCCAAACGTCTTTCCGCGATGGAACGCATTCATGCACAGACGCATTTGGCGTACCGTGCGCTTCACGGAAGTGAAAAAAGCGCGACAGTGCTTTTGGAGCGCGCGGCGTCGGCACTTTCCAAGCTTGCGGACGTGCTTCCCGAGGCGGCCGACGAGGCAAAGAGACTTGAGGAATTCCGCTATGAGATTGAGGACATTGCCGAAACGGTGCAGGGCTATTCGGACACCGACGAGGATCCGACCGCACGGCTTAACAAGATTGAGGGCCGTTTGAATACGATTGCAAAGCTCAGACGAAAGTACGGGGCAGACGTTGCGTCTATCCTCGCCTTCCGCGAAAAAGCACAGGCCGAGCTTGATACGATAGAAAACGCCGACGGGATTCGCGAGGATCTGGAGCGTGATATCGACTGCTTGGAAAAGAGGGCGCACGAGCTCGCATCCGAGATCCGCGCACGACGAAAGATGGCGTCCGACAAGATCGAGCGTGCGGTTTGCGAGACGCTTGCTTTCCTTGATATGCCGAAGGTGCGATTTCATATTGTCATGACCGAGGCCGAGGCATTGCGGCAGGACGGCGGCGACGTGGTGGAGTTTTTGATCTCCGCCAACGCGGGTGAAGCGCCTCAGCCGCTGGAAAAGATCGCGTCTGGGGGTGAGCTTTCGCGTATTATGCTGGCACTCAAGAGCGTGCTTTCGGACAAGGACGGTGTGGATACGGTCATTTTTGACGAGGTCGACGCGGGTATTTCGGGCAAGACCTCGCGCAAGGTCGGCATCAAGCTTAAGGAGATCGCCAAGCAGATGCAGGTGGTGTGCGTGACACATTCGGCACAGATCGCGTCGCTTGCCGATAAGCATTTTCTCATCTCCAAAAAAGACGAGGAGGGCAGAACGCAGACGGGGATCACCGAGCTTGACGGCGAGGGACGGGTGGCCGAGATCGCGCGCATCCTTGGCGGTATCGACGTGACCGAGGCACAGCGTGCTGTGGCACGCGAAATGATAGAAGAGGGAAAACAGTATGACGAAAACCAATGCCATGCGACTTCTGGACGCGGCGAAGATCGCATATGATGTGAAAGAATACGAGGTGGATGAGAACGACCTTTCGGGCGTGCACATTGCCTCCCAGATCGGCCTCCCCTTTGAGCAGGTCTTCAAAACGCTGACGGCCAAGGGCGATAAGACGGGGGTGCTTGTGTTTTGCATTCCCGTGCATAAGGAGATCGACCTCAAAAAAGCCGCTGCCGTAACGGGAAACAAAAAGGTGGAGCTTCTTCACGTGAAGGACTTGCTTGCTACCACGGGCTATGTCCGCGGCGGCTGCTCACCCATCGGTATGAAAAAGAAATTTCCCACCTTTATCGAGCAAAGCGCGATGGATTTTGATCGGATTACGGTAAGCGCGGGGATGAAAGGGGCGCAGCTGCTTCTTTCGGTGGACGACCTTTTAAAATTTACAGGCGCGAAGCTCTGCCAAATTGTGTAAACCCTCTTGCAAAAAACAAAATTTTGTATTATAATAGTAAGGTTAAAAATAAACAGAGGATAGAAAGATGCTGAAGATCAAACAAAAAATTGCTGAAAAAATCACCGAGCAGATTTTGGCGCAGTTTGCGGGGGCCGATATAGATGCGGCTACCATCGCGTCGATGCTCGAATATCCGCCCGACGCCTCGATGGGCGATTTGGCGCTTCCTTGCTTTAAGCTCAGTAAAAGCCTTCGCCGCGCTCCCGTGCAGATCGCAGGTGCGCTTGCCGAAAGTGTGAAGGATGAGAGCGTCAGCCGTGTGGAAAACGTAAACGGTTACCTTAACTTTTATTTGAACAACGAATATTTGGGCGAAACGGTGCTTCGCGGCATCGTGGAGAAGGGCGAGACTTACGGCTCGCAGACCTTCGGTGAGGGAAAGACGGTCGTTCTCGACTATTCCTCGCCCAACGTGGCCAAGCCCTTCCATATCGGACATCTCGGAACCACCGTCATCGGCCACGCACTTCGCAAGCTGCATGAGTTTGTGGGCTACAAATGCGTTGGCATCAACTATCTTGGCGACTGGGGAACGCAGTTCGGTAAGATGATCGTGGCGTATCGCAAATGGGGCGAGCGTGCCGAAGTGGAGGCCGGCGGCGTGGATAAGCTGGTGGAGCTGTACGTTAAGTTCCACAACGAAGCCGAGGCAAATCCCGCGCTCAACGATGAGGCGCGCGCCGAGTTCCATAAGCTCGAGGAGGGCGATGCCGAGAACATTGAGCTTTGGAAGTGGTTTATCGAGGTCAGCCTCGTGGAATACAAAAAGACATATAACCTTCTCGGCATTGAATTTGACAGCTATAAGGGTGAGAGCTTTTATACCGACAAGATGCCTGCCGAGGTGCAGAAGCTGCGCGATAAGGGACTTCTTAAGATCGATGACGGCGCTTCGATCGTTGACCTTGAAGAATACGGTATGCCGCCCTGTCTCATTCTTAAGCGTGATGGCTCCACGCTGTATCCCACGCGTGATATCGCCGCGGCGGTTTATCGCAAGAATACCTACGATTTTGACAAGGCTATCTACGTTACAAGTGCGGCACAGTGCTTGCACTTCCAGCAGTGGTTCAAGGTTGTGGAGATGATGGGCTACGATTGGTACGGCTCGCTGGTGCACGTTCCTTACGGAACGGTCAGCATCAACGGCGAAAAGCTGGCGACAAGAACGGGTAACGTCATTCTTTTGAAGGATCTGTTTGCCCTTGCCATCGAAAAGGTTGGCGAGATTATGGCGCAGAAGAATCCTGAGCTTGCAGGCAGAACCGACATTGCCGAGTCGGTTGGCGTCGGTGCGATCGTGTTCTACTACCTTTCCAACAATCGTATGAAGGATATCAACTTCGTGATGGAGGATGCGCTCAGCTTTGAGGGCAATACAGGCCCATACGTGCAGTATACCTACGCGCGTGCTTGCTCAATCCTTGCCAAGACCGGTGAGCCCAATATCAAAGCGCCGCTTACCATAACGGCTCCCGAGGAAGCGGCATTGGTAAAGACGCTTTCTCGATTCCCCGAAAAGGTGCTGGAGGCAGTAAGAGATTACGAGCCCTCGGTCATCGCACGCTATATTCTCGACGTGGCGGCGGCGTTCAACCGCTTCTACCACGAGTGTAAGATCGTAAGCGCGGAGGATGAGGTGGTGCGTAACACCAGACGTATGCTGACGCTTGCCGCAAAGACGGTGCTT
>SVRO01000073.1 GCA_015064795.1 Oscillospiraceae bacterium
TTTATGGGTAGTAAGTAACGATTGCATGGCTGGCAGGCCAATAAAAAGCGCACTTGTGCGCCGCCAGTAGTATTAGGGCTATGCCCGAAAAGGAAATACCCCCCGCTATGCGGGGGGATTTTTATTTGATGTTTTTTATAAATTAATGTTTATTGGGGAGACGATGTGTGGCTCTGCCCCACACCCCGCCAACTTTTGAAAAAGTTGGATCAAAACCTTTCTAGCATGGGTTTGCACAAACTTCACGTCATTTTGGGACGGAAAACCGCGAAGCGGTTGTCCGTCAGCGCAAAGCTTACACGCCGACAAAGAAAGCTCGCTTTCTTTTCGGCGATGTAGCATTTGCGCGCCCTCGGCCGTCTCTCCAGACGGCCTCAAAATGACTTGGATATCGGCCCTCACGTTCGTTTTTACATATTCGTTCGTGCGACGCAATACCAAAACCCATTTTGTCCGCGAGAAAAGTTTTTGAAGGGTTCTTAGGGAAACTTTTTGAAAAAAGTTTCCCTAAGCGTCCTCCCTACAAATCAAAATTTGAAAGGCCTCACACACGGCACCCTATATTTTATTTACAAACACCCGTTTGAATCTTGAGAAGAAACGTTGAAAGTATAACCGGAAAAGACACGCCAAGCGGCGAACCCACTTTATCGCAGGTTGCCGCTTGGCGTGTCTTTTGGCGTTGTGTGGTAACAAATCGAGGCTTGCGTTTCGGCAGCTTTTGCCGAAATTTTATGAATTTCAGAGCATAAACGCTCATGAAAACAAAAAGTGCGACAACCGAAGCTGCCGCACAAAAACGCAAACTCCGATAGTCGCCAAACTAACTTAACGTAAAATAGGGTGTAGCACCACTATCACAGCGTTAGAGGAATTTGCATTTTATCAAATTCATCCGCAGTGATAGCCTTCTCAAAAAAAGTATAACTATCCCTAAAAAAGAGAATACACCCATTTTTACGTTTATTAAGTTAGTTTGGCAACACAATTATACCACAGTCTTTCACCGTTTGTCAATAGCCCTCTGAAAATCCCCTTCCCCAAAAGTTTTTGAAGGGTTCTTAGGGGGACTTTTTTCAAAAAGTCCCCCTAAGCGTTCTCTTATTTCAATTTTGCCAGTGCGGCGACAACGCCGTCGAGGTTTTCGCGGTACTTCGCGAGCTTGGCCTTCTCGCCCTCCACAACGGCGGCGGGAGCCTTGGCTACGAATCCCTCGTTGGAAAGCTTCGACTCAAGGCGGCTGATCTCACCCTCAAGACGCTTCTTTTCGCCCTCCAGACGAGCGCGCTCCTTTTCGGTGTCGATGATGTCCGAAAGCGGCAGGAAGATGGTAGCCGAGTCGGTGATGATCTGCACCGAATCGTCGGCCGAGACTACACCGTCGAAGTTGTCTGCCACGAGAAGCTCGGAGGCCGATGCCAAGCGCGTAAAGAACATCGCGGTCTGGCCGCCGAAGCTCTCGGGATACTTGGTAGCAAGGTAGACCTTTGCCTTGCGCGAGGGAACGACGTTCATCTCGCTGCGGCGCGCGCGGATGGCCTTGATCGCGTCAAGCACACGCGTCATATGCTCGCTCGCCTCGGCGTAAGCGGGCTCGTCCTCGGCCTTCGGGAAGGCCGAGATCATGATGCTCTCGTCCGCGTGCGGCAGCGAGAGGTAGATCTCCTCGGTAATAAAGGGCATGAAGGGATGAAGCAGCTTGAGAATACCCGTCAGAACGTGAAGGATCACGGCCTGTGCGGTCTTGTTCTCGGCAGTTCCCTTTTCATTCAGACGCACCTTGGAAAGCTCGATGTACCAGTCACAGAACACGTCCCAGGTGAAGTCATAAAGCGTGGAGAGCGCCACGCCGATCTCAAAGCGATCAAGCGCACCCGTAACCGACGCCACGGTCTCCTTAAACTTGGTGAGGATCCACTTGTCCTCGATGGCAAGCGCGTCCTCGGCAGGAAGCGTGAGCGACGCGTCGTCGTCAAGATTCATACGCACAAAGCGCGAAGCGTTCCAGAGCTTGTTGGCAAAGTTACGCGCCGCCTCGATCTTCTCGTCCGAGAAGCGCATATCGTTTCCGGGGCTGTTACCCGTCGCCAGCGCAAAGCGGAGCGCGTCGGCACCGTACTTGTCGATGATCTCAAGCGGATCAATTCCGTTGCCCAAGGACTTGGACATCTTGCGTCCCTGCGCGTCACGCACAAGGCCGTGGATAAGCACCGTGTCAAACGGGATCTCACCCGTGTACTCCAGCGCCGAGAAGATCATTCTCGACACCCAGAAGGTGATGATGTCGTAGCCGGTAACGAGGGTATTGGTCGGGAAGAAGCGCTTCAGATCGGCCGTTTCCTCGGGCCATCCCATCGTCGAGAAGGGCCAAAGAGCCGAGGAGAACCAGGTGTCAAGCGTGTCGGGATCCTGACGCATGGGCTCGCCGCACTTGGAGCAGATCGCCTCGCCCTTCTTGGTAACCTCCATCGTACCGCACTTGTCGCAGTAGAAGGCGGGAATGCGGTGGCCCCACCAAAGCTGACGCGAAATGCACCAGTCCTGCGTATTCTCCATCCAGTGGAAATAGTTCTTGTCAAAGCGCTCCGGCACGAACTTGATGCGTCCGTCGCGCACCGCCTCGATGGCGGGCTTTGCCAGCGGTACCATGCGAACGAACCACTGCAGCGAGATCATCGGCTCGATGGTGGTGTTGCAACGGTAGCAGGTACCGACCTCGTGCGTGAGGTCCTCGGTGCCCACGAGGAAGCCGCCCTCCTCAAGATCCTTGACGATCACCTTTCTCGCCTCGTAGCGATCCATGCCGGCATATTTCGGGTAGCCCTCGGTGATCTTACCGTCTTCGGTGAGGCAGACCTCCATGGGAAGCTTGTGACGGCGACCGACCTCAAAGTCGTTGGGGTCGTGCGCGGGCGTGATCTTTACACAGCCCGTACCCTTGTCAAGCTGCGCGTGCTCGTCACCCACGATCGGAATGCGGCGACCCACAAGGGGAAGCACGCAATACTGACCGATGAGGTGCTTATATCTCTCGTCCTCGGGGTTGACCGCGATGGCCGTATCACCCAGAAGCGTTTCGGGACGGGTGGTTGCTACCTCCAGATAGCCGCCTCCGCCCACGAGAGGATAGCGAATGTGCCAGAAATGGCTCTGCTGCTCCTCGTAGTTGACCTCGGCGTTCGAGATCGAGGTCTTGCAGTGCGGACACCAGTTGATAATACGCTCGCCGCGGTAGATAAGCCCCTTCTCGTAAAGGCGAACGAAGACCTCCTTTACGGCCTCTGAGCAACCCTCGTCCAGCGTGAAGCGCTCACGCGTCCAGTCGCAAGACGAGCCCATCTTCTTGAGCTGCGAAATAATTCTTCCGCCATACTGCTCCTTCCAAGCCCATGCGCGCTCAAGGAACTTCTCGCGACCAAGGTCGTCCTTGGTGAGCCCTTCCTTGCGCATAGCCTCTACGATCTTGGCCTCGGTGGCGATCGACGCGTGGTCGGTGCCGGGGAGCCAAAGGGTGCAGAAGCCCTGCATTCTCTTGTAGCGGATCAGAATGTCCTGCAGCGTGTTGTCAAGGGCGTGGCCCATGTGAAGCTGACCTGTGATGTTTGGCGGGGGAATGACGATCGAATACGAGGGAGCCTTGCTCTCTCGGTCGGGCGTGAAATAGCCCTTCTCACACCAATTTTTGTAGATCCTGTCCTCGAACTCGCTCGGGGAATAGGTCTTGGGAAGCTCGTGATTTTGTTCCATTTTGATTTCGTCCTTTCGTATGTTTACGAATTATTTATAATGATTCTTGTTTGTTCAAATTTTGATTTATCGGGGAGAGAACGTGTAGGGAACTTTTTAAGAAAATACGAGTTTGCTTCGCAACCTCGGTTAACAAATTGGTTGCGTCACTAAAAGTGCCGCATTTGCTTCGCAAACCCCAATTTGTTACAGTTTCCCTACCACCCTCAAAAACTTTTCTGGATTTTTTCACTACAAAGTTTGCAAAAACTTTATTGTAAGGGGGCCCCAAGTCATTTTGGTTCTTCTCGCTAAAGCGAGAAGAACGTATACGCCGCGAGCCGCGCGGCAGACAAAGAGAGCTCGCTCTCTTTTCTGTGCGTGCGCTGTACGCGGCTCAAAATGACGTGAAGTTTGCACATACCCATGCGAGAAAAGTTTCGGTCAAGCCTTTGGGGAGGCTTGCGGGGGGTGGGGCGGAGCCCCACATCGTCTTCCCGATAAATATCAAATTACCTAAATAACAAAATAAAAAACACGCCCCTTGTATCAGGGCGTGGAAACGCGGTACCACCTGATTTCGTCCGCCGTAGCGGACGCACTCATTACTCTTTAACGGAGAGCTCCGTTGCCCTCTACTCTTTTCAAGGGCAATGCTCCCGAGCGACTTCCGCGCTTCAAGCCGCAGACTCACACCAACCGTCTGCTCTCTTTGGACCGAACGACGCGTACTACTCCCGTTCCTCGCATTTAGCACAGTATATCACACTTTCCGAAATCTGTCAAGGCGTTTTCACGTTTTCTTTGCCCCAAAGAGTTGACAAACGCAAAAAAAAGGTCTATAATAGATTGAAAAATAACAAAACGGAGGATAAAAACATGGTTGTAACCAAGGATTCTATCATTGGCGATATTCTGGATTTTGATATCGACACGGCACGCCTTTTCTTTGAGATCGGCATGCACTGCCTCGGATGCCCCGCATCCCGCGGCGAAACGGTGGCAGAGGCCTGCGCCGTTCACGGCACCGACGCCGACGAGCTCGTTGCCAAGATCAACGCCCTTCTCGCCTCGAAGAAAGCGTAAACGATAAGGCTGAGCCGCATAAATCGGCTCGGCCTTTTTGCAAACTTACATTTCAAATTTTGATTTATCGGGGAGAGAACGTGTAGGGAACTTTTTAAGAAAATACGAGTTTGCTTCGCAACCTCGGTTAACAAATTGGTTGCGTCACTAAAAGTGCCGCATTTGCTTCGCAAACCCCAATTTGTTACAGTTTCCCTACCACCCTCAAAAACTTTTCTGGAAAATTTCACTACAAAGTCTGCAAAACCTTTATTGCAAGAGTTTGTCGAGTCATTTTGGTTCTTCGCACCTTGTGCGAAGAACATATACGCCGCGAGCCACGCGGCAGACAAAGAGAGCTCGCTCTCTTTTCTGCGCGTGGTGCTTTCGCGGCTCAAAATGACGTGAAGCTTGCACATACCCATGCGAGAAAAGTTTTCGTCCACCTTTTTCAAAAGGTGGCCCCGCGGGAGCGCGTTCCCCCTACAAACATCAATTTATAAAGGAACATAATATGACATTACCACCCATCAGCAAGCGGCTTTTAAGTGCGATTCCCTTCGTACGCGAGGGGAGTTTTTTGGCCGACGTTGGCACCGACCACGCGTATTTGCCGCTTTATCTCTGCCTCACGGGCAAGATCCGCGGTGCCGTGGCCGCCGACGTGCGCGAGGGCCCGCTTTCGAGCGCGAAAGCCAACATCAAGGCCTACGGCCTTGCGGATAAAATCGAGACCTGCCTCTCGGACGGGCTTTTGAAGCTTGCGCCCTTTGCGCCCGAGGACGTCTCGATCTTCGGCATGGGCGGGGAGTTGATCGCCTCAATCATGGCGGCGGTCGATTGGACGAAGGACGGGAAATTGCGCTTCATCCTTCAGCCCATGACCAAGACCGAGTCGCTCCGCGCCTACCTTGCGCGCGAGGGCTTCGCCATTCTCGACGAAACGCTCACCAAGGAGGACGGCCGCATCTACCAAACGCTTTCGGTCGCCTTCGACGGCAAAAACCGCACCCTCTCGCCACTCGCGCTTCTTGTGGGCGAGAAAAATCTGGAGAGAGGCGGAGAATTACTCGCGGAGCTTCTTCTCGCGAAGCAAAAGACCTTTACCGAGATCCTCGCCGCCAAGCGCGCGGCAGGACTTGACACCGAATACGAACGCACCGTTCTTGCCGAAATCGAAAGCTACTTAAAGGAGAAAACGCTATGATCACCGTTTCCGAGCTTTACCGTAAGCTTGACGCCGCCATCCCCGCCTCGCTCTCGTGCGAGTGGGACAACGACGGCCTCATGTGTTGTCCCAAGCCCGACCGCGCCTGCCGACGCGTGCTTTTGGCACTCGATATCACCGAGCGCGTGGTCGACCGCGCCATCCGCGAGGACTTTGACGCGATCCTCTCGCATCACCCCCTCGTTTTTCGACCCATCGGTTCGCTTACCACCGAAGCCCCCGTTCCGCGCAAGCTGATAAAGCTTGTCGAGAACGGCATTGCAGCCCTGTCCTTCCACACGCGCTTTGACGCGCTCACAGGCGGCGTAAACGACGCGCTTGCCGCGGCCATTGGGCTCAAAAATCCCGTCCCGTTTGGCCCCGAGGGCGAGGAAATGGGACGCATCGGCGAGATCGAGCCCTGCACGCTTGCCGACTTTGCCGAAACGGTCAAAAAGGCCCTGAACGCCCCCGTGGTTCTTGCTTCGGGTGAAAAAACCGTGCACCGCGTCGCAATCTTGGGCGGTAGCGGCAGCGACTTTGTAAGTGCAGCCAAACGGGCAGGCGCCGACACCTACCTTTCCGGCGAGCTTGCCTATCACCATATGTGCGAGGCGCGCGAAAACGGCCTGAACCTTGTCGCCGCAGGCCATTACCATACCGAAAACATCGCCCTCCCCGCACTCGCCGAGCTCGTAAAAGAGGCCGATCCCGACATCTTCACCGAGATCGCCTCGGCCAACGAAATCCAAGCCTTTTAACAACTCTCCGAGGCTAAAACAGCCTCGGTCTTTTTGCATAAATTGATGTTTGTAGGGGAACGCGTAGGGAAACTTTTTGAAAAAAGTTTCCCTACCACCCTTCAAAAACTTTTCTGAAAAAATTACTACAAAGTTTGCAAAAGCAATATTGTAGGAGTTTTTCGAGTCATTTTGGTTCTTCTCGCTAAAGCGAGAAGAACGTATACGCCGCGAGCCACGCGGCAGACAAAGAAAGCTCGCTTTCTTTTCTGCGCGTGCGCTGTACGCGGCTCAAAATGACGTAAAGTTTAAGCGTACCCATGCGAGAAAAGTTTTCGCCCAGCCTTTTTCAAAAGGCTGGTGGGGTGTGGGGCAACGCCCCACATAAAC
>SVRO01000074.1 GCA_015064795.1 Oscillospiraceae bacterium
CAATTATAGGTTTCAATGGCGTCAAAGCCGAGAGAGGCGATTTTATGGATGGCGTCTACAAAATCCATCTTGCCGAAAAAGCAGGGTACGGGTACGCAGATTCTCATCATGATCAATCCTCCTGTCTGTGTTCTGTTCAAGCATATTTTAACACCGTTGCGCCGTTGTGTCCATAGCCATTGGAAAGTTTTGGCCGAAAAGGAAGATTTTGATTGGCGTGCGATTTTTGAAAATGCCGAGTGGTTTCATTTTATGGGTGTCACGCCCGCCCTTAGCGATTCTTGTGCCGAGATATGTCTTGAGGCTTGTCGGGTTGCTAAGGAGCTTGGCGTTACGGTAAGCTGTGATATTCATTACGACGAAAATCTTTGGAGTAGGGAGAAAGCGGGGCAGGTGATGTCGACTCTTATGCCTTACGTGGACGTGTTAATTGCTAACGAGGAGGATTGCGAGTGCGTGTTCGGACTTGCGGTCGAGGATGGCGATACGGCAAGCGGTGCGCTTTCGGTGGAGGGTTATCAGTTGGTTGCTAAAAAGCTCTCTGAACGTTTTCAGATTCCTACGGTTGCCCTTACGCTACGAGAAGGCTTTTCGGTAGGTGCTAACGTTTGGTCGGCTATGCTTTACAATCATGGGGAATACTTTTTCTCCCAAAAATACGAGCTTCCCGATATAGACCGTGTGGGCGGTGGGAATAGCTTTGGCGGAGGTCTTATCTACGCACTCTCCGAAGGGCAGAGCAATCAGTACGTTATTGATTTTGCCGTGGCCTCTTCGGCTCTTAGGCATTCCGCAACACATGGCGTCAGTGAGGTCTCAATCTCCGAGGTCGAGGCTCTGATGGGGGACGACGGCTCGGAAAAAATCGAAAGATGATACAAAGGGCGCGCTTGCGATGTTTCACGCGAAAAGCGCGCCATTTGTCTCAAAAAATACATTTTGGAGAGTATATGGTTTTAATTATTGCAGAAAAGCCGAGTCTTGGGCGAAATATTGCAGGAAGCATCGGCAATATGTCGTCAAAGAGCGGTTACATGGAAGGAAACGGATATATCGTGACGTGGGCGTTTGGCCACCTTTTTTCGCTTGCGGACATTGAGCATTATAATCCCTCGCCACGCGAGGATCGCCGTTGGACGATGGACAACCTTCCGTGCTTTCCAAGTGAATTTTGCTTTGAGTTGAAAAAAGGAAGCGATAAAAAGGTGGATAGCGGTGTGGTGAAGCAGTTTGAGCTGATCCGTACGCTCTGCAACCGTGCAGACGTCGATACCGTGGTAAACGCGGGGGATGCCGATCGCGAGGGTGAGATCATCGTCCGCCTCTGTGTGAAGCACGCGCTGAAGGAGGAGAAGCCCTTCAAGCGTCTTTGGTTACCCGATCAGACGCCCGAGACCATTCGTAAGGCACTTTCCGAAATGAAGGACGAGAGCGAATACGAAAGTCTTGCCAACGAAGGCTTGGCACGTACTTATATCGATTGGCTTTACGGCGTCAATCTGACGCGCTACGCGACCTTGAAAACAGGTACGCTTTTGCGCGTGGGCCGTGTCATCATTCCGATTGTCAAGGCCATCTACGATCGCGATATGGCAATTCGAAATTTCGTGCCGGGGAAATATTACGCCATTGTCAGCCGCGCCGAAACGGGCGGCGAGATGGTGGAGCTTGTCAGCAAAACGCGCTTTGACAGCGACAAATATGAGGATGCGCTTGGCTTTTGTAACCGCTATAACAGCGAGCAAGCTATCGTCAAATCGGTCAAAAAGAAAAAGGATAAGCTGGCACCGGGTAAGCTTTATTCACTTTCCAAGCTTCAAAATGTGCTGGGCAAGAAATATAAGATGTCTATGGCAGAGAGCCTTGAGATCGTGCAAAAGCTTTACGAGGCGGGTTATCTCACCTATCCGCGTACCAACTCCGAGTATTTGGCAACAGCCGAAAAGGACAAGATGAAAACCATTATTGCGGGCTGTAAAAAGCTTGGCTACCCCGTGGAATTCAAGGATAAAAAGACCATTTTCGACGACTCCAAGATCGAGTCGCATTCGGCACTTACCCCCACCTACAAGATTCCCGACAAGAGCCGCTTGAGCGACAAGGAGATGCAGGTATATTCCACGGTCTTCCGCCGCTTTATCGCGGTCTTTTGCGCCGAGGATTGCGTGGTAGAAAAATCCGAGATCACCATAGCGCTTGGTGATTTGGAGGAATTTCTTTTAAAGGGAACGGTCATCGTCGAGGCGGGCTGGACGAAATATGACGATAACGCGCAAAAGGATAAAATTCTGCCGAAGCTGAATAAGGGAGATGTGGTGAACACCGACTTCAAGCCCGTGGAAAAGGAGACCACGCCGCCTAAGCACTATACCATCGAAACGCTCAACAATTATCTCAAAAACCCCTTCCGCGATGAGAAAAATAACGCCAGGGCCAAGGCGGCGGAGGATAAGGCAGAGGATGGTGTCGAGGTAGACGACACCGAGGACTACCGCGCCATCTTTGAGGGACTTGAGCTTGGCACCGAGGCCACGCGTACGGGCATCATCGACAACGCTCGCAAGAGTGCGTATATCGAGCTCAAAAAAGACGTTTACACCATTTTGCCGCGCGGCGAATTTCTCATTGAATCGCTTTCCCGTCTCAAGATCAGTATGGACAAGTACAAGACCTCTGAGCTTGGTCAAGCACTCAAGAAGGTATACCGTGGCGAGATCACGGTGAAGGATAGTGTTACGCTTGCAGAGAAGGAGATCAGAGAGGTTTTTGAAAAGAAAAGTGTTTCGGCTGAGACAGATGAAGACACAGGCTGCTTTGGTGATATTGTTGGGAAATGTCCTCTTTGCGCGAAGAATGTCGTGCGCGGTCGGTTTTCGTATGGCTGTAGCGGTTATAAGGAAGGCTGTAATTTTAAGGTCAATCTGTATATTTGCGAGCGCGCGATCTCGCTTGCCAATATGAAGCTGCTTTTGGAAAAGGGAAGCACCGATAAGATTGTAGGCTTCCGCTCCAAGCGGACGGGCAAGAGCTTTGATGCCATGCTGAAGCTTGAGGATGGCAAGGCCAATTTTGCCTTCGAGGACTCGAGTGCGAAACGGGCGTCCAGCGGAGGAGCCTACGCTTATGAAGCACCGTCCGAAATGGCACCGCTTCCCGAGGATCCACCCCCCATGTAAGAGAAAAAATCCCTTGCGATATTGTGTGTCGCAAGGGATTTTGCTATAAATTCTGTTTTCTACGGACTTGAAGGGACGTGTGAAAGTCAATCGTTTCAAAATTTATGAGGGTACGCCTTTAGTCAATGGAACGGTCGATTTTAAAACGAACGATCTTTCGAAGCGTATTTTTGGGAAAAGGCTCCCCACGAAGCTTGAGAATGCCGATCTTCTTGTAGGGGATGGCATTTCGGTTGTAATCGTTGATATAGGGCATGAAATGTGCCTGAACGTCCTCAATTCCTTTTTCCTTGAGGAAGGTCTCGTTTGGATAGATCTCGGCCACGATCTTGTTGCCCGTGAATTCTTCACGGCTTACGCCCTCGTAGACCACCACTTCCTCCACGCCGGGAATGGAAGCAAGCACGGTCTCGATCTCCTCGGGATATACGTTTTTGCCGTTGGAGAGAATGATCAGATTTTTGAGTCGTCCCGTGATACAGAGGTAGCCGGACTCGTGGAACCTTCCGATATCGCCCGTGTGGAACCATCCCTCCGCGTCGATGACTGCACGCGTAGCCTCCTCGTCCTTGTAATAGCCAAGCATGACGTTGGGACCCTTGACGCAGATCTCACCCTCGCCATTTTCGTCGGGCGAATCGATCTTTACCTTGTCGCAGGGAATGGGCATGCCCACGGTGCCGCGAACGATGTGGCGGTTGCGGTTGGCCGAGATGAGCGGCGCACATTCGGTGATGCCGTAGCCGTTGATGAGCGTGATTCCAATCGAGGTGAAGAAGTCAAAGATCTCAGGACTTAGCGGTGCACCGCCCGAGGCAATGGTCTTAAGCTTGCCGCCAAAGGGCGCGAGGATGGCGGCAAAAAGCTTGTCGGAAAGATTGACGCCCACCTTTTTGGCGGTGTTGCTCACGCCGATCATGGTGTTTACGAGCTTGGTCTTGTTGCGCTCACGAAGCGTGCTTTGAATCTTGCGGTAAAAGGCCTCAAGGTAAAGCGGTACCAAGATCAAGCTGTCGGGCTTCTCGTCGTGAAGCTCGCGCTGCACGTATTTGACACCTGCCGAAAGGTAGACCTCCGAGCCGAGACAGAACGGAGCAACGAGGCTGATGGTGGAGCCAAAGGTGTGGTGCGGGGGAAGCACGGCTACAAACTTTTTACCTGCTGTGAGGATCTTCAAGGCGTTGGCCACATTGGAAAGAATGGCCTTTTGGGTTAGCATAACGCCCTTGCCTTTGCCCGTTGTACCTGAGGTGTAGACCAAAAGCGAGAGCTTTTGGGGATCGATCTCGGCGTCGTCAAAGGCCGTATCGCGCGTGGCACGCTTTTTCTGCCCCATGGCAATAAGCTCAGACACCGTGGTGTAGGTGCCGCCGTTGGTCGAGAAGATATTTTCGGTTTTTATTGAGGCGGTCTTTGCTACCGCTTCGGCATCGATCGACGCGTCGCAGACGAGATAGGAGCAGTCGGCGTTTTTTACGACGTCACCAAGCTCGGCGGCAGGCCAATCGGGATCAAGCGGCACGAGAACGCCGCCGATCGAAAGAAGTGCCATATAAGTGAGGATCCAATCGTAAGAAAGCTTTCCCACGAGCGCGCAATGCGCGTTTGCCATGCCGCGTCGATAAAACTCGGTGCCGAGTGCGATCACACTGCGACGGAATGCGCTGAAGGTGATGCTGATCTTTTCGGAGCTCATGCCTTGCTCACGGAAGGAGAAGGCAACTGCTGGACCGAATTGGCTCGTGCGGTTAAGCAAAAGCTCGCGCATGGTTTTAAATTCGGGGGCTTGGTTGTATAATGCGTAAGGCTTGTTCATAATTCACCTCATTTAAATGGTTTCGATTTTGATTAGATTGGTGTTGCCCGATCTTCCGTTGGTGTCGCCGCCCGAAATGACGATCTTGTCCTCGCGGTTCAGGTGGAAGGTCTTGGCCGCCGTGCGCTTTGCCGTGTAGAAAAGCACCTCGACCGAGGGGTAAAGCTCGCAAAGCACGGGATTTACGCCAAAGGAAAGCGAAAGCTGACGCCACGTGCGCTCGTTGACACAAAGACCGAGAATATCCACGGGCGTGCGGAAGCGCGATACCATTCGCGCCGTCATGCCCGAAAGGGAACAGACCACGATGGCCTTGGCGTCGATATCCATGGATAGCGAGCAGATGGAGTGAGAGATCGCGTCAAGCGTGTTTTTGATCTTGAACTCCGAGGTAAAGAAACGCTTTTTGTAGTTGATGCCTTCCTCGGTTTTTGCGGCAATGCGCGCCATGGTTTTGACGGCTAAAACGGGATGCTCGCCAGCGGCTGTTTCGCCCGAGAGCATGATGGCGCTGGTGCCGTCGTAGACGGCATTGGCCACGTCCGAGATCTCAGCACGCGTGGGACGCGGATTGTGGATCATGGATTCCAGCATTTCGGTGGCCGTAATGACGCGCTTACCGAGAAGACGGCACTTGGTGATGAGCTGCTTTTGAATGGCGGGGACTTCCTCAAAGGGAATCTCAACGCCAAGGTCGCCACGGCCGATCATAATGCCGTCGCAGGCCGAGCAAATGTCGTCGATATTGTCAATTCCCGCACGGTTTTCGATCTTGGCGATGAGGCTGAGATGCTCGCCGCCGTTGGCGATCAAAAATTCATGAATGTCAAGGAGATCCTGCTTGCAGGAAACGAAGGAGCACGCCACGAAATCCACGTCGTTTTCAATACCGAACAGAAGGTCGCTTTTGTCCTGCTCCGAGAGATAGGGCTGACTGAGGACCTTGCCCGGAAAGCTCATGCTCTTGCGGTCGGAAAGCTCGCCGCCCTCCACCACCTCGCATACGACGTCGTTGCCAACAATGGCGGTCACGCGGAAGGCGAGAAGACCGTTGTTGAGGAGTATGGGATCGCCTACGCTCATCTCGCCCGCAAGGCCCTGATAGTTGACCGAAACGCGTTCCTCGTTTCCTACCACGTCGTCGGTGGTAAAGGTAAAGGTGGTACCCTCCTTTAGATATATTTTGTGATCTTTAAAGGTTTTGATGCGGTATTCAGGGCCCTTGGTGTCCAGCATGATGGCAATGGGCATATTTAATTTTTCGCGTATCTTTTTGATGGCCGTGATGTGCGCAAGATGATCCTCGTGCGTGCCGTGTGAGAAGTTAAGACGCGCCACGTTCATGCCCGCAAGAAACATCTGTTCAAGCGTGGCCTCATCCGAGCAGGCAGGGCCTACGGTGCATATGATTTTTGTTTTTCTCATGAAAAGTCTCCTTTTGCGGTGATTTGTACGATAGGACAATCTTTTCCAATCTAATTATACCACGCGCTTTTCCACGTGTCAACTTGATGTTGGTCGCATTTGATACCGAGGCAGGTCGTTTTTTTCAAAAAAGCAGGAAAAAAGTTTATTTTTTTTCAAAAGCCTATTGCAATTTTAAAAAAATGTGGTATAATATTGTACGTTGCGATGCGAATTTCTATGTAAAGAGAAATTTTGCATGGCAAAAATACGGAGAGATATCGAAGTGGTCATAACGGGGCTGACTCGAAATCAGTTTGTGCGCAAGCACACGAGGGTTCGAATCCCTCTCTCTCCGCCAAATAAGGAACAGTAGATTGATACAATCGTATCGACCTACTGTTTTCTTTTTATCGTTAAAAATTAGCCGAAAGTCCTTGATTTACAAGGGCTTTTTTGCTTTTGTGGTGCATTTCGGTGTTGGCGACATCAATATTCCGTGTCTTGGAAACCTTAAAATATAGAAAAGCACTACTC
>SVRO01000075.1 GCA_015064795.1 Oscillospiraceae bacterium
TTGGGGTTTGCGAAGCAAATGCGGCACTTTTAGTGACGCAACCAATTTGTTAACCGAGGTTGCGAAGCAAACTCGTATTTTCTTAAAAAGTTCCCTACACGTTCTCTCCCCGATAAATCAAAATTTATATTCGGTATCCAGTCTAAAAAAGTGAAGGGGTTGAGTCATGAATTGACTCAACCCCTTCGTTCATCTTCTATCAAAAGAACACATCCTTAGCCTTGGCCTTGATCTCGGCCGAAGCAATGAAAGGAATACGCGTCGTGTAGCCGTTCTTGGCGGCAACGATCATCTTGGTGGGCCATGCGAAAATGTCACGGTTCCAAGCGTTTACGGTATCGTTATAAAGCTCGCGTGCGGCCGTGATCTCTCTCTGCAGGTACATGTTCTGCTGCATTGCATCTGCAATCTGGTCGTGTGCCTCAAGATCGGGATAATTCTCAAACACCACATTCACGCTGGTTGCCAGCTTATCGAGGCTACTCGAGATCTCGTTGCGGTTCTCGTCGGCACTTGCGGCATTGCCCGAACGGTACTTGGCTATGTTCTCAAAGGTACTCTTGTCAAGGTCGATGGCCTTGTCAAGAAGTCTTGCACAGTTTTGAAGAACCACCACTCGCTGCTCGAGATAATTGTCGATCTGCGAGGCGTTGCGCTGGATCTTCTGCTCCAACTGCTGAAAATAATTCTTGGCCTTGACCTTCATGAAAAGAAAGACAACACCGGGGATAATGCCGAGGAGCCAAAGAAGGATCTCAAAAATGGTAGAGCCCACGCCCACCTTTACGGGAATTTTCTTTGCAATTACGTTCGTATCGAGACCTTCCTCGCGGATCTCGGGATTCAGTTCGTCAAGCTGGTTTGCCATAACAATTTCTCCTTTTTATTTTCTTAATTTTGATAACCGAAAAATTTTGCCAAAAGTCCGTGGCTCCTTGTAAGGTCGCCGCCGTCGGTGTCCTTGCGCTTTCTTACGTCAATATACGAAACACGACTCACAGGTATGTACTCGGTCCACGGAACCGGAACCAAGTGCGTCCTTCCGTCTCCGCCAAATACGGGAATAAAGTCGGTTCTCGGCTCGGTGCGGTAGGAATAGGCCTTGATCTCTACGCGGTCGGCGTCGTCGGTGTGCGAAACGCCGTTTGCCTTGAGGATCGCGCGCGTTTTACTGCCCTTGGCAGAAAGAACAGCGGAATCCATGCGGTTGGCAAGCGATTCGTATTCGTTTGCCGTGTAATTGACCTTATATTCCTTCAAGGGCTCCAAGGACTTCACCGGCTTATCCTGATACATGGGAACCGCCAAAAGCGGCGCAAAATCAAAGAATACGGATTTAAAATATTCCTCATTAAAGCTTTGGAAGTTCTTCTGAATGACATCAAAATCGTACGAGAGGTAATTCTCAACCGAAGCCTGCATCTTCCACCTTTGCGCATGGTCGGAATGGATCACGCTCATGCGCTTATGCTTATAGAAGTCAAAATCGTCGCCGTATCCGACATCCGAACGCATAAGATCCACCATGTTGTTCTGTGCAAGCGGCGTAAACATCATGCGAAACTGCACCTCGTTGTCGCGGTTCAGCGCATCGAAAAGCACCTCAAATTCGGTGTTGTTCATCTCGGTAAAGCTCTTCCCTGCCTCCATAGCCTCTTGCGCCTTCTTTTGCAGCTTTTTCTCGCCTTTTTTCACCATGCGTTCGATCTGCTTCTCGCTCTTGTCGTCATGATAAAGGCCCTCTCGGGTAAAGGAAAGATCAGGCGCACCCTGCGGGAAATATTTCAAAACCGTGTCCTCGTGATAGAAGGGCTTGGGCTTGGTCACCGAAGCGTGAAGCGTTTGCGTTCGCCGCCTTGTGCGAAGGTTGCCGTTGCCGTCGCGGTAACGCTCGGTCCAAGAGATCGTCAAATGACCGTGGTAGACCTCCTCACCCATACGGTGAATCAAATACCGCTCAAAGAGGAAGGGATTTTCCTTATACTCACCCGAAAGCGTATCCAAAACCGATCGGTTTTCGTCGAATTTTGGGGCATAGCCGCAAAGCTCACGAAGCTCACGCTCACGCTCTGCACTATAGAAATCGTCAAAGTCGATCTCGGGAAGCGTTTTTTCCAGAAGGTCGATAGCGTCTCGCTCCTTGAAAAGCGCGTTTAAGGGTGCCATCTCCTGCCATGCGGTATCCAAAAGGCGTTTGGCTACCTTCCGTTCCTCCTCCAAAATCGAGGCAAAATTTTTGATCTGCTTGTTGAGCCCAAGGAAGATCCAAAGAAGTGAAAGCACCACCAAAGGAATGCCGATTGCTAAAAATAACGGATTTTCCAGTACGCCGTAAACAAAAAGCAGGGCGCCGACGACGGCACAAACGATAAGAAAAACACGCAAGCCTTTTTTTCGACCTAGCTTCTTTTCGAGCTTCTGTACCTTGGCAAGCTGTTCGTTATACTTCGTAACAGTTCTCTTATTCTGTGCCGCATCTACGCCCGAACGAGTTTTCAGCTCTTCAAAAAACGCTCTCACGTTTTCTTTATGCTTCTCCCGCCCTTCTGTTTCGTAATATTTTAGCGGTTCATACAATAAGTCGTTCATACATTCTCCCTTTGTTTTTGGGGATTTTATATTATGAATATATCATATTTTCGTTTTTTTGTCAATATGACCACCCGTAAAAACAAATGGAAGGCAATGTATATTTTGCCTTATTGAAAATATCGGCGCAGAGGAAACGAGTTGTTGGCCACCGACCAAAGCGACGGGAAATAACGCATAGCGTTCCACACGAAAAAGCCGCGAAGCGAAAACTCCTCAATAAGCGCCATGGTGGCCGCCACGCTTCTTGCGTCCTCAAACCAAACAACATGCTCCACGGGCCGTCCGTTTTCTCGCTCGTAATAGTTATAGCTCGGAGACTGCGCGACCTCGTCAAAATCAATGATCGCGTTTTTCTCCCAAGCGCGTGCAACGGCCTCAGCATTTGACAGGGAGCGCGCCACGCTCTCTCCCGCAACGAAGGGCAACCGCCAATCGTAGCCATAGTTCGGGGTACCGAGGAATATCTTTTCCCGTGGAATGACCGTGGTAGCGTACTCGACGACGCGCCGTACCTTATCGATCGGAGCAACCGCCTGCGGCTCCCCGCGCGAATAGCCCCATTCGTACGTCATGAGAATGACGCCGTCAGCCGCCTCTCCCATGCCACGATAATCGTGTCCCTCGTAAAGAAGCCCCTCCTGATCGGCGCTGTACTTCGGGGCAAGTGCCACAAATACCTCAATACCAAGCGGAGCCATCCTTTCCCGAAGCCTGCGGATAAACGCAACATACCGATCGGCATATTGTCCTTCCAAATATTCAAAGTCCACATCAACCGCCTCGTATCGCTTGGCCGTGACGATGCGCTCCACTTCGTCAAGTAACTTATCCTGTACGCTCTCACTCTGAAAAATGCGCGCGGCGTTTTCGCTGGAAAAGGTTCCCCGTTCGTTAAGCGAGGATAGGTGCATCACGGGTGCCACGCCGTAGCTTCGGGCAAGCTCCACGATCTCGCCGTCGTCAATGTCGATAAGCGTCCCATCATCCCGAAAGCCGTAAGTAAAAATCGTAAGGTAGGTGAGGTATGGCAAGGTCTGTTGCAAGACCTCGCGGCTTACATTGGCATATACATAGGCTCCACTCTCAACCACTCGGCCATAAAGTGTCTCCGGTAATACAATATTCAGCGTTTTCCCTGGCGTAATATCGTTTTTCCCTACAAGCGACGGATTGTTTCTCCAGAGCGCGTTCGTACTTGTTCCAAACTGACGGGCAATCGAAAAGAGCGTGTCCCCGTTTCGTACGCGGTAGGAAACGAGCGGCTGATAGATCACAAGTGTCTGTCCGATCACAAGCTCACCTGGGTTCGTGAGCAAATTATCGGCCGCGATCCGTTCTGCCGTCGTGCCGTATGCGGCCGCAATACTGTACAAGGAATCTCCCTGCTTTACCGTATAGATCACCATAAAATACCTTCCTTTCTGAAAAGTTCTCTTTTTACAGGATATGTCCAACACCTGAGTTATGACAGAATATTTTTCATACATAGACAAATACTATAAACATCACCAAAAAAGAAAGGAACGTATATGAACAGATCAAGAATTCAAAAATGCTGCGCCCGCGAGATCCTCGATTCACGCGGAAATCCAACCGTGGAGGCAACGGTCATTTTGGAGGACGGAAGCATTGGAACGGCAAGCGTTCCCTCGGGTGCCTCCTGCGGTAAATTCGAAGCCCACGAAAAGCGGGACGCCGACCCGAGCTACTATCACGGAAAAAGCGTTCTTAAGGCGGTATATAACGTATGTAAGGTCATTTCTCCCGCTCTCGTGGGCATGAGTCCTACCGAGCAAGGCGAGATCGACCGTATTCTTTGCGAGCTGGACGGCACCGAAAATAAATCGGGGCTTGGCGCCAACGCCATTCTTGCGGTGTCGCTTGCCAACGCCCGCGCCGCCGCCAACCATTACGGCATTCCGTTATACCGCTATCTCGGCGGTGCCGCGGCCTGCCGCGTTCCCGTTCCCATGATGAACATTCTCAACGGCGGCGCGCACGCAGCCAATAACGTAGCCATTCAGGAGTTTATGATCGTTCCTATCGGTGCCGTGAGCTTTTCCGAGGGACTTCGCATGGGAAGCGAGATCTATCATACGCTCGGTAATATCCTAAAGGGCAAGCGACTTGCCTCCACGGTTGGCGACGAGGGCGGCTTTGCGCCCGACCTCTCGTCCGACGAGGAGGCTATCGAGCTTATCCTGGAAGCCATTCAAAAGGCAGGCTTCTCGACCGATGCCGTGCGGATCTCACTCGACGTGGCGGCAAGCGAATGGTACCATAACGGCGTATATAAGGTCATCAAGCGCGATCAAAAATATACGGCCGAGGAGCTTTCGGACTATTTCATTTCGCTCACCCAAAAATATCCCATTCTCTCGATCGAGGATCCGCTTGACGAGGAGGATTTCGATTCTTGGAAAGCACTTACTGCGCGCGCCGGTAACCAAACGATGTTGGTAGGCGACGATCTTTTTGTCACCAATTCCGAGCGGCTGAAAAAAGGAATTACCTGCGGCGCAGCAAATGCCATTCTCATCAAGCCCAATCAGATCGGCACACTCACCGAAACGCTCAAGGTCATTCGTCTCGCCAAGGAAAACGGCTACCGTTTCATCCTCTCGCACCGATCGGGTGACACCGAAGACACCACCATTGCCGACATTGCCGTGGCCACGGGTGCCCCCTTTATCAAATCCGGCGCCCCCTGCCGCAGTGAGCGCGTAGCCAAATACAACCGACTTCTGCGCATCGAATCCGCACTTGGCGGGTCGGCTTTATACGGCTCTGAAAAGCTTCAAAAAATGCCAAAATCCAACGAGTCGGTGATGGTATAAAAAAAAAGAAAAAATTTCAAAAAAACTCTTGCTTTTTTGATAAGTCTGTGGTATAATGTATGCTGTTCACTAATGATTTTTTTCATTTGCAATACAGAGTACTGAAAAAGTACTGCTTTGGGAGGTGTCAAAATGGCAAAATGTTGTATTTGTGGAAAGGGCGTTGTTTTCGGACAGAACGTCTCCCACTCTCACCGCAAGACCAACAGATGTTGGAAGCCGAATATCCGTAAGGTAAAGGCAATCGTTGATGGTACGCCTACAACGGTAGCGGTTTGTTCTCGTTGCCTGCGTTCGGGCAAGATCACACGTGCGTAAGCTTGTGTAAGGATAAAGTTTCCGGCAGTCGTTTCGTCTGCCGGCTTTATTTTTGGAGGAATTATGCTTGCCGTAATCGATGAAAGACTGCCGAAAGCCTGTAGAGACTCTCTATGTCGACTTGGTTTCTCGCTCTTACCGCTCCCCCCCTTTCCACGGTTGTCCTCCCCCGTAGCATCTCACCCCGATATGTTACTTTTGAAGATTGAGGACAGACTTTTCTGCCATGAGGAATATTATAAAATTGCAAAAAATGAAATTCAGAAAATTTTGGATACTTCGGGACTTTCGCTTTGTCTGACAGACGATGCGGTTTCGAATTCTTATCCGCTCGACGTCTCGCTCAATCTTGTTTTCACGGGAAACCTCCTCATCGGAAAAAAGGATACCGTGGCGAAAAAGGTCAAGGAGTACGCCGAGGATTGTCAAATTCCCATCGTTTCTGTCAAGCAAGGATATGCAAAATGCTCTTCCCTTGTACTTGAAAATGCAATCGTCACGGCAGACCTCGGTATCGAAACCGCCGCAAAAAATGCAGGGCTTGATACTTTACGCATAACAAACGGAGGCGTTATCCTTCCGCCCTATCCGTACGGTTTCCTCGGCGGCGCCTCGGGCGCGTGCGGTAAAACGGTCTTTTTTTGCGGGAGCATCGATCGCCATCCCGACGGCGCAAGCATCACGGCATTTTGTCGGTCACACGGCTATGAGGTGATCTCACTTTCGAACGAGCCTCTGTTTGATGCGGGAACGATTCTCTTTTTTGACAGCATATAAAAAGCAGAAGCCTTTGGCGTGATACTCTTAACGGAGTATCACGCCAGTTCTATTCGCCTACGGCGAGTTATATTGCTTTGCAGTGATATTCGGCTATCGCCGAGTGATATTCGCTACGCGAGCTTGGGAGGCGAATATAATATCACTGCGACCACAGAGTTGCAAAGCAACTCGGAGCAATATCACTGTTGCTTGCAACAATATCACGCTGACACGGTCAGCATATCACTTCCAATTTGATATGGCATTTGTGTCTACAAATGCAGTGCTTGTCAAGAATAAAAATCCCCCCGCATAGCGGGGGGTATTTCCTTTTCGGGCATAGCCCTAATACTACTGGCGGCGCACAAGTGCGCTTTTTATTGGCCTGCCAGCCATGCAATCGTTACTTACTACCCATAAAT
>SVRO01000076.1 GCA_015064795.1 Oscillospiraceae bacterium
CCCCTTCCTATCCTTCAAAGGTGGGTACGTAGCCATGAGGTGGTTTGGGTGATTTGGAGTTCTTTCCGTCGTCATTCTACATAAAAACAAAACGCCCCCAAACTGGCTTGGAGTCCGAGCGCGCCCAGTGGGCGATAAAGCGAGGATGACAAGGGAGATAAATAAGGAGCATCGGAAGTGAGCACGTCGAGCGCCCGAGGCGACTATATTTTCGACCGGAAGTTGGGGCCCGGTTTTGGGGACGGAACTGTCCGTAGAAAACGAACGGTACACACGGTACAAAAATAAATTGTCAGAAAGTTTTTGAGGGGTGTGGGGGACTTTTTCCAAAAAGTCCCCCACGAATAAAAACCCAACACAAACAAAAAATAAAAAGCACAACCGGGGCCGATTCTTGCATGCAGATATCATAAGCTTGATATTTCGCAGGAAGCGGTGTGAGTTGTGCATGATGCTGTGGTATTTGGTGCCGCCGACAGCTTCTATATTGTACTCCAAATCCGTCGATTTGTAAATAGTTCAAAATAGACGATTTTTTGCACAAAAATTCGGCAAAAAGGCTACACAATAGAAAAAATGAACAGTTTGGGGCGGCTTTTTTGTAAGGATTGAATGAAAGGAGTGTGCGTGTGTCGTACCTATGTCGCGGTGAGCACAAAAAATATTTTTTTATTTCCCGGGAAATTTGCCGATATGACAAGGAGAGAAAAATATTCGGCTTGATCAAAAATGAAGCATTCCCATCATAAGTGAAAAATTTTTTTCAAAAAAGACTTGACAGGCGCAAAAAAGCGTGGTATAATACATGAGCAAATGAAGTAGAACGCTCCGTTCTCACCGTCCCGCACCCGGCGCGTACGGTTGATATGATGATGACCCGAATCGGATTTTCGTTTGGGTGTATTGTGTCGTGCGGAGAGTTTCTTCGCACAATTTTTTTGCCCTTGAGGCAAAGCACGGAGGTGTATTGAACATTAGCGCCAAGGACATGTTGATCAATGAGGACATCAAGGCGAAGGAGGTTCGCGTGATCGGTGAGGATGGAGAGCCCATCGGTATTATGACCCCCGAGGCCGCCCTGAAGATCGCTTACGATCAAGGATACGATCTCGTTCTGATGGCTCCGCAGGCACAGCCGCCTGTCTGCCGTATTATGGATTACGGCAAATTCCGTTTCGAGAGGGACAAGAAGGAAAAGGAAGCCAAGAAGAAGCAGCAGGTTGTGGAGCTCAAGGAGATCCAGCTTTCCTGCCGCATTGACACGCACGATTTCGAAACGAAGGTGCGCCATGCGCAGAGATTTTTGAGCGAGGGCAACAAGGTAAGAGTTGTCATGCGCTTCAAGGGACGCGAGATGAGCCACATGGCCATCGGTCAGGAGATCATGCAGAAGTTCCGCGAGAGCTGCTCCGAGAAGGGTGCGGTCGATAAGGCTCCGGTTCTTGACGGCAGACTTTTGAGCATGGTAATTGCTCCGATCAAGCAAAAATAATTTTGTTCATAAACAAACGGCACAGACCGAATTTATGATAAACGGCGAAGCCAAAAAACGAATACGAAAAGGAGTTTTCAAAAATGGGAAAGATCAAGACACATAAAGCATCGGCTAAAAGATTTTCTGTTACCGCATCGGGTAAGGTAAAGATGGGCCACTGCCATCACAGACACAACACGGGTCTGAAGACCGCAAAGAGAAAGAGACATCTGCGTAGCAGTGCAATTCTCAGCGAGTCCATGACCGCAAACATCAGAACGCTGATCCAGAAATAAGACGGAATAACAGAGGAGGAAACGAAAAATGGCAAGAATTAAGGGCGCGATGATGACGCGCAAGAGAAGAAATAAAACGTTGAAGCTCGCAAAGGGCTACTGGGGCGCAAAGTCCAAGCATTTCAAGATGGCAAAGCAGGCCGTACTCAAGAGCGGTAACTATGCATTCGCCGGAAGAAAGATGAAGAAGAGAGATTTCCGCAGCCTGTGGATCACCCGTATTTCCGCAGAGGCAAAGGCAAACGGCATGAACTATTCGACGTTTATGCACGGTCTGAAGCTTGCAGGAATCAACCTCAACCGCAAGATGCTCTCTGAGCTGGCAGTATCCGACAAGGCTGCTTTCGCAGCTCTCGTTGAGAAGGCAAAGGCTGCCCTCTAATCAAAGAAAACCCCGTTCATACGGGGTTTTCTTTCATATTCAAGCGCCTGTAAAGGCCAGGCAACGGAGCGTATATGGAGATCATTACCTCGCGCCAAAATCCACTGATCAAGACGGTGGCGGCGCTGACCGAAAAGAAAAAAAGAAAAGAGACGGGCTGCTTTCGTTTGGACGGAAAAAAGCTTGTGGGAGAGGCCGTTGCGTGCGGAATTTCGTTCTCGGCGATCCTTTTGCGAGAGGATGCGGCAGCAGCCTTTTTGCCACTTGCAGAGTCTGCGGTAAAGGCAGGCTTGTTGCCTCAAAGTGGTGTGCTGACGGTATCGAAATCGGTATTTGAAAAGTTGACCGAGGAAAAATCCCCCGAGGGGATCATCGGCGTGGCCGTGATGCCGAAGGAATTGCACGTAACGGCAACGCCTGCGGCGCTCTCGACGCTTGTTGGAGGCGGGGAGAAGATCCTGCTGGCAGAATCACTGCGCGATCCGGGAAATCTCGGAACGGTGATGAGAAGCTGTGCGGCACTCGGTATCGACCGCCTTGTCCTGTCAGACGATTGCGCCGATCTGTATTCGCCCAAGACCGCCCGTGCGGCCATGGGTGCGCTTTTCCGCTTGCCGACCGTTACGGTGGCATCGGCCGATTTTGCCGATGCGATCGTGGCTCTGCAAGCCGAGGGACGGCACGTCTATGCGACGGCGTTGCACCGCGAGGCGCGTGTCATTGGCGAATGGAAGCTTTTGGCGGGTGATTGCTTTGTCATCGGCAACGAGGGACACGGTCTGTCACCGGATGTGATCGGTGCTTGCGATGCTTGTGCCGTTATTCCCATGCGCGAGGGCGCGGAGTCGCTCAATGCGGCGGCCGCCGCGGCTATCTGTATTTGGGAAACGGTCAGAGCATAAAAATAAAACGAAAGGGAAGAGATTATGAAGGACGAAAATCTTTTGTATTGGATATGGCTATCCGTTGCGTGCGGAGCGGCATCGAAATCCTTTGGACGCTTGGTTACGCGATATGACGACCCTTTCGATATTTACCGTTTGGAGGAAGAGGAGATCGAGCATCTTGACGGCATAGACCGTCTGCTCAAGGACCGTCTTTGCGATAAGTCGCTCGAGTCTGCGTATTCGATCCTTCGTTACTGCAAGCAAAACAAGGTGGATATCGTTGTTTATACCGATTCGCGCTATCCTGCGCGGCTTCGTACCATCGAGGCTCCGCCCGTTCTGCTTTATTGCCTTGGCAAATTCCCCGATATGAACCGTCGGCTTTGCATTGCGACGGTTGGAACGAGGGAGATGAGTGAATACGGCCGTAACACTTCCTATCAGATCGCGTACGAGCTGGCGGCGGCAGGAACGGTCCTGGTCAGCGGCATGGCTCTTGGCATTGACGGCGTTTGTGCGTCGGCGGCTATGGAGGCGGGAGGTACGACGGTGGCTGTGCTTGGAAGCGGTATTTCAATTGCCTATCCCAAGGAGCACACGCGCCTGATGGAGAGCATCGCGCGTCACGGCGCGGTGATTACCGAATATCCGCCGATGGAGCGTCCGAACGGAGCGAATTTCCCGTGCCGTAACCGCATCATCAGCGGTATGTGTCAGGGAACGCTGGTCGTGGAGGGCCCACCCGGCAGCGGTGCGCTGATCACGTCGTCGATGGCCATCGCGCAGGGCAGAGAGCTGTTTGCCTTGCCCGGTAAGGTGGATGATCGCAATTCAAAAGGACCGAACGAGCTCATTCAAAACGGCGCACACGTGGCGTTGCACGCCGAGGATATTTTAAGCTTTTACGACTTTTTGTATCATGATATGATCGATTATAAGGGGTTGGCCCGTGCGAAAAAGCAGACCCTTTCGCCCTTGCATGCGATCAAGAAATACGGTGTGTCCTCACGTCCCCCTCGCGGGACATCGACGGTGTCGCAAGACGGCGGCACGCTGTCGGTCGCACCCCGAAAAACGCAAAAAAAGAAGACGGCAGAAGCCCCTCTGGCATCTGTTGAAAATCCCAAGCAAGCACCCGTGAGCCCCGACCGCTCGCAGGAGCTTTTGGTATCGCTTGACGATACCACCCGTAAGGTATTGGAAGCTATGCCCTGTGATCGCCCCGTATCCCCCGATGCGCTTGTTGCAACGGGACTCGACATGGGGGACGTGATGACCGCGCTGACCATGCTTGAGCTTGGCGGCTTCGTGTCCTCGCTTCCCGGCGGTCTGTATACGCGCAAATAAGCGTGCAGGGTAGGTTATATAGGAAATCAATCTTTATTCTGGAAAGGAAATCAATATGGCAAATCTGGTTATCGTGGAGTCGCCCTCCAAGGCGTCAACGATCAAGAGCTATCTTGGCTCGAACTATAAGGTAATTGCTTCGAAGGGACACGTGCGTGATCTTCCCAAAAGCTCGCTCGGCGTCGATCTGGAGAACAATTTTGAACCGCACTATATCAACATTCGCGGCAAGGGTGACCTGATCCGCGAGATCCGTAAGGAGGCCAAGGCCGCCAATAAGATCTTTCTCGCTCCTGACCCTGACCGTGAGGGAGAGGCTATTTGCTGGCATCTGGCCGTAGCACTCGGTATCCCCGTGGAAAAAACGCTTCGCGTCAGCTTTCATGAGATTACCAAAACCGCAGTCAAGGCTGCCATCAAGTCGCCGAGAACGATTGATATGGATATCGTCAATGCCCAGCAGGCAAGACGAATCCTCGACCGTATCGTGGGCTATAAGCTCTCGCCCTTCCTCTGGAAGAACATCCGAAGCGGCCTTTCGGCAGGCCGCGTGCAGTCGGTGGCGACGCGCATGATCGTCGAGCGTGAGGAGGAGATCCGCGCCTTCGTTCCCGTGGAATATTGGACGGTAGACGCCCACCTGCTCTCTGCAAACGGTGATGAATTTACCGTACGCTTCTACGGTGATGAGAAGGGACGCATCAAGCTGCATTGCGAGGACGATGCCATGAAGATCGTCCGTGCCGTGGAGGGCAAGGATTTCCGCGTAGCATCCGTGAAGAAATCGAAGCGCAAGAAGCTTCCCGCACCGCCCTTTACCACATCGACGATGCAGCAGGAGGCCTCGCGCAAGCTCGGCTTCCAGACACAGCGTATTATGCGCATTGCGCAGGAGCTTTACGAGGGTGTCAACATCGGTGCGGAGAACGGCGGCGTACAGGGTCTGATCACCTATATGCGTACCGACTCGCTCCGCGTGTCGGCCGATGCACAGACCGAGGCACGCGACTATATTTCCGAAAAGTACGGAGAGAAGTATGCGCCCGCAACGCCCAGAGTGTATAAGGCGCGTGCAGGGGCACAGGATGCGCACGAGGCCATTCGTCCGACGCGCGTCGGCATTGAGCCTGCCAAGATCAAAAAGTATCTGACGGCGGATCAGTTTAAGCTCTATAAGCTCATCTGGGAGAGATTTATCGCAAGCCAGATGGAATCGGCCGTGCTTGCTACCGTAAGCGCCGATTTTGAGTCGGCGGGTTATATCTTCCGCACGAGCGGCTATACCGTAGATTTTCCGGGCTATATGGCCGTCTATGAGGAGAGCGAAAAGGAGAGCCGCGTGAACGCCGACGAGGTACACGAGCAGAAGAACCTTCGTTTCCCCGCGCTTCGCGAGGGCGATTGCGTGTCGTCTGCTGACATTCATCCCGATAAGCATTTCACCGAGCCGCCTGCCCGTTACAAGGAAGCGTCACTCGTTGAGGATCTGGAAAAAATGGGTATCGGTCGTCCGAGTACCTTTGCCACGATCATTGAAACGATCATCGCCCGCAACTACGTCAAGCGTGAGAGCGGCAGAGTATTGGTTCCTACGCCTACGGGTGAGCTGACCAACCGCTTGATGAAGGAGAGCTTCCCCGATATCGTAGACTATCAGTTTACGGCCGAGATGGAGAGCGATCTGGATGCCATTGAAAACGGAAAGACCTCGATGGATCGCGTGCTGGCTGATTTCTGGGCGGGCTTTGAGAAGGAGCTGGCAATCGCCAACGAGAAGATTAAGGCCGAGGAGATCGAGGTCCCTGTGGAGGAGACCGATATCATTTGCGATAAGTGCGGAAGCCGCATGGTCGTAAAGAACGGTCGCTTTGGCAAGTTTGCCGCATGTCCCAACTATCCGACCTGCCGTAACACAAAGCCTTTGAACAAAGCGCCGAATCCCGACGAGGAGGGGGCGACGCAGGAGAAAAAGACGGTTGTGGCCGACTTCAAGTGTGAGAAGTGCGGTGCGGACATGGTGCAGAGAAGCGGCAAATACGGAACCTTCTTTGCGTGCAGCCGTTATCCCGAATGCAGCTTCACCAAGCAGAAGACGCGCGACATCGGCGTGCCTTGCCCTAAGTGCGGCTCAAAGATCGTCATGAAGAGTGGCCGAAACCGCACGGTGTTTTATAGCTGTGAGAAGTATCCCGAGTGCGATTTTTCCTCGTGGGATCTTCCGGTAAACGAGCATTGTCCCGATTGCGGCGGCCTTCTGTTCCGCAAGAAGGGTCAGGCGATGCTCGTCTGCCACGATAAGGCGTGCGGATTTAAGAAGCCGATCGAAACCGAGCAGGAGTGATCCTCTTGGAAAAGCATATGGAAAAACAAACGATTACGATTTACGGCGCGGGTCTTGCCGGCTGTGAGGCCGCATGGCAGGCCGCACAAAACGGAGTGAGGGTGCGCCTTGTGGAAATGAAGCCGCACCGCTATACGCCCGCGCACCATTCCGAGGGCTTTGCCGAGCTTGTTTGCTCAAACTCTTTACGTTAGG
>SVRO01000077.1 GCA_015064795.1 Oscillospiraceae bacterium
CAAGCTCGAACGCCGAAAACGTGACCCTCCCCTTTGCCGAGTATATTGCTAACGTCGCCTCCAGCGAGATCTACCCCACTTGGAACGAAAACGCCATTCGCGCCAATATATACGCGCAGATCTCCTTTGCCCTCAACCGCGTCTATACCGAATATTACCGATCGCGCGGCTATCCCTTTGACATCACCAATTCCACGACAGTCGATCAATCCTTCGTCAAGGGGCGCGACATTTACGAAAACGTAAACGCCATCGTAAGCGAGCTTTTCAACGACTACATCCGACGGCAAGGAAACATCGAGCCCCTCTTTGCCTCCTACTGCGACGGCATTCGCGTGACCTGCGCGGGCCTTTCGCAATGGGGGAGCGAGGAATTGGCGCAAAACGGCAGAACACCCTATGAAATTCTTACCTATTATTACGGCGACGACATTGATCTGGTGCGAAACGCCGAGGTGCGCGGCATTACCGAGTCCTATCCCGAGGTGCCGCTTCGACTCGGCTCGTCGGGCACCGACGTCCGTCAAATACAGGTGCGCCTCAATCGCATCTCGGCTAACTACTCCTCCATTCCCAAGATCGTATCGGTGGACGGCATCTTTTCGTACAACACCGAGGACGCCGTTATTGCCTTCCAAGAGGCCTTTAATCTCACCCCCGACGGCATCGTGGGCAAGGCCACCTGGTATAAGATCCAACAGATCTACGCCAGCATCAAGCGCTTGGCGGAGCTCAACTCCGAGGGCATTTCCCCCAGTGACATCACACAGCTCCCTTACGAGCTTCCAAGCTTCGGTGACACGGGACTTGCCGTGCAAAACGTACAGTATTATCTCAACTATCTCTCGCGCTTTTATTCTACCATTCCGCCCGTAAACGCAGACGGCATTTTCGGCGAGCAAACGCGAAACGCTATTCTCTCGGCACAAAGAACCTTCGGTCTCTCCGAAACGGGCGAGCTTGACGCCGAGACCTTCGAAGCCATCTACGACGCCTACCTCGGTATCATAGACACCTTAAGCTTTGAATTCCGTGAGGGCGAGATCCTTCCCTTTGCGGGCGTCGTGCTAAATCTCGGCTCAGAGGCACCCGAGGTCGAGGTGCTTCAGCAATATCTGAATGCGCTGGCCGACACCTATCCCGAAATTCCGCGCGTAAACGTCACGGGCTACTTCGGGTCGCAGACCGAGGCCGCCGTGCTCGCCTTTCAGCGTCTTTTCGGCTACCAACAAAACGGCGTGGTCGAGGCAACCGTATGGAACGCCATTGCCTCGGAATATCAGACGCTTTACGCGGGCGGTGTTCTTCGCGAGGGACAGAATCCCGGCTACGAGGTCGGTGCTTAAACCGTACCCAACCATCTCGAAAGGAGTTCTATGAACAACGCACAGTTTACACGGCCGCAGGCCATTCGCAACCTCCAACGCTATCTGCGTCAGCTCTCCTATTTTGACGAAAGCATTCCGCCCCCGCCCCTCACGGGAACGTGGGACGCGCGTACTGAGGAGTCGCTTGCCGCCTTTCAAAAAAACAACCGCTTGCCCGAGACAGGACGGGCTGACGACGTAACGTGGAATCTTCTCTACGACGAATATCGCCGCTCGGTCGATCAAGGCTCGCCCCCACGCACCGTTCCCTTCTTCCCTCGTCTCCCCTTCGGCTACGAGATCGCGGAGGGAGAGGAAAGCTTCGCCGTAAGTGCTATTCAGTATATGCTCGGCGAGATCACGCTTCATTACGACAATATCGAAGGCCCCAAACAGACCGGTATATACGGCGAGGACACGGCCAACGCCATCCGTGAGTTTCAAATGCGCAATCTTCTGCCCATCACGGGCAAAGTCAATAAAACCACCTGGGATTTTCTCGTTCGTGCGTATGAGATCGTTTTTGAGGACTACGAGCAATAGGAAAAAACGAGATCTCGTGAGAAAAAAGGAGAAAACACTCTAAAATCCCCCGATAATTGATCGAGAAATCTTAAGTTTGACTTTCCTTGACTTTGACTTTCTTTGACCTTTGATTTATACTATAATCAGAAGGTCAAAGAAGGTCAAGGAAGGAGAAAATATATGTTAACCGATACAATAGCAAAGCTGATCGAGGAAATGATAAGCGAAGCGGGGGGCTCGCTGGAGCTCCAACGAAACGATATGGCTGCCCGTCTTGGTTGCGTGCCAAGCCAGATCAGCTATGTAATCACCTCGCGCTTTACCCCCGAGCGCGGCTACGTCATCGAATCGCGGCGCGGTGGGGGTGGCTGCATCCGCATCGTCAAAAAGCAGATGCAACGCGACGAATATCTGATGCACTTTTTCTACGCCATCGGTGACGCGATCGACGAACGCTCGGCCGAGGCCTATCTTTCCAATCTGTTAGAAAACGGGCTGATCAACCTCCGAGAGAAAAATATGATCACCGCTGCCCTTTCGGGCTCGGCCCTCTCGGACGTGCTACCCGAATTCCGAAACAATATCCGCGCACAGATATTCCGACACATTATTCTATCCATCATGAGTTAAAATAGAGTGATCGGTTGTCACTCTAAGAAAGGCGGTAAATACCATGCTTTGTGAAAAATGCAAGAAAAAAGAAGCCACCGTATTTTACGAAGAAACCATAAACGGAAGCACCCGTTCCTACTCGCTTTGCGCCGATTGTGCAGGCGAAATGCAAGAAAGCGGCGAGCTTACCTTCAACAAGGGCTTTTTCGGCACTTCCTCTATGGGAAGCCTTGCCGACGGTCTTTTTAGCGGACTCTTTGCGATCCCCGAAACCGCTCGGACAAGCCGCAAGCTCTGTCCGCTTTGTCATGCCTCTCTCGAAAGCCTCAAGCAAAGTGGACGCGTGGGCTGTCCCCGTTGCTACGACATCTTCGCCGACGAGCTTCGCGGCAGCATTCGCTCCATCCACGGTGCCGTAAAGCACGTAGGAAAAGCCCCGAAAAAGCGCGAGTCGGCGCAAGCCCCTGAAGCCAAAACGAACACGCGCTTGGATACGCTGAAGGCCGACCTCAAGGCCGCCATAGCCGAGGAAAACTTTGAAAAAGCGGCCGCATTGCGTGATGAGATCCGCGCGATCGAAAAGGAGGGATAACGATGGCTTGGTATAACAATCAGGAAAACAAAAATGACGTGGTTCTCTCCTCGCGTGTTCGCTTGGCACGGAATCTTGAGGGATATCCCTTCGCTTCGCGTCTCGGGGACGAGGAGGCGCGAGAGATCATTGAAAAGGTGGGCGGCTTATTGGAAAAGGGAGGCTTTGCGAGCATCGACTTCACCGATATTTCACCCGTGAGGGCGGGCATGCTTTGGGAAAAGCACTACGTAAGCCACGATTTCGTCAACAAAAAGGGCCCACACACCTTGATGCTCAACGAATCCATGGGACTCGCCGTCATGCTTTGCGAGGAGGATCATATCCGCATTCAGTCGATCCTCGGCGGCTTAGCGCTCGATAAGGCCTATCAAAACGCTTGCGCGGCTGACGACTATCTCAGCGGCGAGCTTCCGATTGCCTATCACCAAGAGCTCGGCTTCCTCACGCACTGCCCCACCAATCTCGGTACCGCGATGCGCGCGTCGGTGATGATGTTCCTCCCCGCACTCACGATGGCGGGAAGGATCGGCACGCTCGCAAACCACCTCTCCAAGATCGGACTCACCATGCGCGGCTTTTACGGCGAGGGAACGGGCGCGCAGGGCGCGCTTTATCAGATATCCAATCAGATTACACTTGGCATCACCGAGGAGGACACGCTACGAAAGCTTTCCGATGCGGTAAGACAAATCGTGGAGAGCGAGCATGAGCTGCGCGCGCTGATCACCCCCGAAAAAAATCCCAAGACCGTAGACCGTATCTGTCGCGCTGAGGGAGTTCTCCGACACGCCTATCTACTCTCCTCCGATGAATTTTTGACGCATTATGCAGACGTAAGGCTTGGCGTGGCACTTGGTCTACTTTCGGGCATCGACCTCTCGACGCTTGACACGCTTCTCATTGAAATGATGCCCTATAATCTCGCCCATAGAGAAAACAAAACCGCGCTTGGCGAGAAGGAACGCGACCTTTTGCGCGCAAAATATATAAAAGAAATGCTAAAGAGGTGAAAAAATGGCTATTCGTTTTACTCAAAAAGCACAGAACGTACTCAACCGCTCGCTTGCCTATGCACGCGAGCTGGGACACACCTATATCGGATCCGAACACATTCTGCTCGGACTTGCAGGTGAGAGTGAAAGCGTTGCCGCAGGGATCCTTGCGGCACGCGGGGCCGACTTTGAGACCGTAAAGGACGCCGTTGTAAAAAATGCAGGGGTCGGCACGGCAAGCAATATCAGTGCCGCAGCCATGACACCACGCACCAAACGAATTCTGGAGACCTCGTCCTACGAGGCGACGCGCCTCGGGCAAAGCTATATCGGCACCGAGCATCTGCTTTTGGCCTTGATCTCGGAGAAGGATTGCGTGGGTGCCAAGCTCTTGGAAGCGTGTGGCATTTCGCTCTCGGATGTTAAGGCTGATCTTGACGCTTACTTTGGCAGCAACGCGGAAAAGAACTCTTCCCTGCGCGGTGACACGCAACGAGGCAGCTCAGGTGGCTCATCCTCTGCTCCAACGCTTGCAAGCTACGGACGCGACCTGACCAAGCTCGCACGCGAGGGAAAGATCGACCCCATCATCGGACGCGACAAAGAGACCGAGCGCGTTATTCAAATTCTTTCTCGGCGCACCAAAAACAATCCCTGTCTCATCGGCGAGCCCGGCGTGGGAAAAACCGCCGTCGTGGAGGGGTTGGCGCAAAAGATCGTGGACGGCAACGTACCCGAGACCCTAAAGGACAAAAAGATCATCACGCTTGACATTGCGGGCATGATCGCTGGGGCAAAATACCGCGGCGAATTTGAGGAGCGCATGAAAAACGTGATGGATGAGGCCTGCAAAAGCCCCGATATCATTCTCTTTATCGACGAGATCCACACCCTCGTGGGCGCGGGTGCCGCCGAGGGCGCCGTAGATGCGGCCAACATCTTAAAGCCCGCGCTTGCGCGCGGCGAGATGCAGGTGATCGGTGCCACCACCATTGCCGAGTACCGCTCTCACGTGGAGAAGGATGCGGCTCTGGAGCGCCGTTTTCAGTCGGTGACGGTAGGCGAGCCCTCCCCCGAGGAAGCGGTGGCTATTTTGATGGGACTCCGTGACAAATACGAGGCACATCATAAACTCACGATCAGCGACGAAGCGATAAAGGCCGCCGTGGAGCTTTCGCGCCGCTATATTGCTGACCGCTACCTTCCCGACAAGGCCATTGACCTTTTGGACGAGGCCGCATCGCGTCTGCGTATCTCGGCACACACCTCGCCCCCCGATCTCAAACAGATCGAGGAGCGCATCGCAAAGCTGGCGCACGAAAAGGAAGAAGCCATCAACGCCCAAGATTTTGAGGGGGCCGCTCGTATCCGCGACGAAGAAAAGGCCCTGCAGGCCGAATACGAGAGGGCACGCACCGATTGGGAAAAGAATCGCTCCGATACCGCGCTTTCGGTAAACGAGAACGATATTGCCGACGTGGTTACGCAATGGACGGGCATTCCCGTAAGCCGATTGCTTGAGGACGAAGGAGAAAAGCTTTTGCATCTGGAGGACGAGCTTCACAAGCGCATCGTGGGACAAAACGACGCTGTGGTTGCGGTCTCGCGCGCGATACGCCGCGGCCGCATGGGACTGAAGGATCCCAAGCGCCCCATCGGCTCCTTCATTTTCTTGGGGCCTACGGGTGTGGGAAAGACCGAGCTAACAAAGGCCCTCGCCACCATTATGTTTGGGGACGAGAACGCCATGATACGTCTCGATATGTCAGAATATATGGAGAAGCACAGCGTTTCCAAGCTGATCGGCTCGCCTCCCGGCTACGTCGGCTTTGAGGAGGGCGGTCAGCTTACGGAAAAAATCCGCCGTCACCCCTACTCCGTCGTTCTGTTCGACGAGATCGAGAAAGCACATCCCGACGTGTTCAACATCATGCTTCAGGTCCTTGAAGACGGCATTTTGACCGACTCGCAGGGCCGTCGCGTAGACTTCAAGAACACCGTGATCATCATGACCTCCAACGTCGGCGCCGTGGCTACGGGAAGCGGGCGCGCACTCGGCTTCGGCGCGGGTGACGCCTCCGCCGATGAGAAAAAGCAGACCGAAACGCGCGTCATGGCTGCGCTGAAGCAGACCTTCCGGCCCGAATTTCTCAACCGTATCGATGACATTATCCTCTTTCACAAGCTAACAAGCGAGGATATCTCCGACATTGCGAAAATCCTGCTTGACGGTGTTCGCAAACGCATTTTAGAGCTTGGCATCGACGTAACCTTTGACGAAAGCGTTACCGCACTCGTGGCCAAGGAGGGCTTCGACGAGCTTTACGGTGCGCGCCCCCTGCGCCGCGCCATCGTCCGCATGGTCGAGGACAGCCTCTCCACCGAAATGCTCGAGGGCAAAATAAAAAGCGGTGATACCGTAAAGGCCACCACCGAAGAAGACAAGATCAAATTTATCAAGGAATAGTAAAAGGGCTGAGTCAAGGGTGTGCAGAATTAGCGGAAAATTTCAAAATATTTTTACCAATACACGGTAGGGGCGAACTGTGTTCGTCCGCGGGCGTTCAAAGAACGCCCCTGCGGATAAGCGATATTTGATCCTCAGAAAACAAAGAGATAACCCCGACAGATTTTTAAAACGTCTGTCGGGGATCTTATATATTCGATAAACTGAAATCTGTTGAACTTTTTATGCCTTTTTGGATTTGTTATCAAGTTTCCAACCAAAAATAATTCCTAAGATAAACAAGACAAAAGAAGCGGGAATTATTAAAAACATTAACCACAAAAAAGCTCCACCGCACAATGCGATACCACCCAAACAT
>SVRO01000078.1 GCA_015064795.1 Oscillospiraceae bacterium
ATCACCTCGACGGGCATACAGCCCTCAAAGACCTTCAGCTCCTTCTGCATTTCGCGGTCAAAATCCTTCAGCTCCGCCTCCTCGGCCGAGATCAATGCCTCATAAAAGGCCTCATACTGCTCCTTGGACATCGGGCAGTTGATATAATCGGCGTCGCCCTTGTTATAACGCGAGGCAAAAAAGGCGGTTTCCATATTGATGCTCTCGGCGTCCACGATGGGCGCGGCAGCATCAAAAAAATGCAATCCTCGGCAACCAAGCTCGTTCTCGATATAGGACGCCATCTTGTCCGAGGTAAGAGGCCCCGTCGCCACGACGGTAACGGTATCCTCTTCTATAGTATACACCTCTACAGGAATAATATCAATATTGGGATGCTTTTTTATCTTTTCCGTGACATATTCCGAAAACAAATGACGGTCAACGGCAAGTGCCGAGCCCGCAGGTACACGCGTTGCATACGCCGCCTCCATAATGAGCGAGCCCATACGGGAAAGCTCCTCCTTGAGGAGCCCCACGGCGTTCGTCACACGATCCGAGCGCAGAGAATTCGAGCAAACAAGCTCGGCAAAATCGGGCGAATGGTGGGCGGGCGTATATTTTTCGGGCTTCATTTCGTAAAGCTCGACCTTCACGCCACGCTCCGCGATCTGCCACGCCGCCTCACAGCCCGCAAGCCCCGCGCCGTAAACACGAACGATATCTCTCATTCTTCCGCTTCGCCTTCCTCAAGCTTCTTCTTGAAGCCGCATTCCGCATTATGACAGATCAGCATCGCGGTCTTGCCCTTCTTGCGATAAAGGATCTCTCCACAGCTCGGGCATTTTTCGGCCACAGGCATATCCCACGTGGAGAAATCGCACTTGGGATAGTTCTCACAGCTATAGAACAGACTCTTACCGCCTCGGCCGTAACGCTTGAGAATGGCCGCCCCGCACTTGGGACACGGCACGTCAAGTGCCTCGGTCTTTTGCTTAGTGAAGCGACAGGTCGGGTAATTGGCACAGGCGTAAAAGTCGCCATACGGGCCCTTTTTCAAGATCATATCACCGCCGCACTTCTCGCACTTGAAGTCAGCCACCACGGGCTTTTCCTCGGGTGTCTTTGCCTCAAGAGGCTTGGTGTTGCGGCAGGTGGGATAGTTGGGGCAGGCTGCAAATTTGCCAAAGCGGCCGCTCTTTACGATCATCTTGGCACCGCACTTGTCACAAACAATGTCGGTCTCCTCCACAGGAACCTCCACCATTGCCGTGCCGATATTCTTCTCGGCTTCGGCCAACTCCTTGGAAAATCCATTCCAGAACTCCGCAAGCACGAGATCGAGCTCCTGCTTTCCTTTTTCGATGTTATCCAGATCATCCTCGACGTCGGCGGTAAACTGGTAGTCTACGATATCCGAGAAGTTTTCCTTCATAATGCGGATCATGACCTCACCGAGCGACGTAGGAACAAAGGCCTTGTTTTCCTTGGCTACGTAGTTTCTCGCCAAGATCGTCGTAATGGTCGGTGCATAGGTGCCGGGACGGCCGATTCCCTTTTCCTCAAGGAATTTGATGAGAGATGCCTCATTATAACGGGGCGGAGCCTCGGTAAAGTGGCGCGCGGGCTCGTTTCTTTCGGAAGCCAACATCTGTCCCTCATGAATGTCGGGCAGACGGATGTCGCGCACCTCACGGATCTCGTCGGCCGCAGTGCTTACTTCCTCCTCGGCCTCCTCGTAAACCGCCATATAGCCGCGGAAGGCCACCGAATAGCCACTGGCCTTGAAGATATAGTCCCCACAAGCAAATTCGGCATTTACCGTATCGAGTACAGCCGCTTCCATTTGGCTTGCCACAAAGCGATCCCAAATCAGCTTATACAGGCGATACTGGTCACTCGTCAAATACTTTTTGATCATCTGGGGCTCCACCGAAACGCGTGCGGGACGGATAGCCTCGTGCGCGTCCTGTGCACCCGTTCGTGACTTATACACGCGCGGTGTTTTGGGGCAGAACTTATCGCCGTACTTCTCACGGATGAGCGTCATGGCCTCGCTCTGCGCATCGGCCGAAACTCGCTGTGAGTCGGTACGCATATAGGTGATAAGACCCTGTGTCCCGCCCAGCTCGCTGCCGATATGAATACCCTCGTAAAGCTCCTGCGCCACGCGCATCACGCGCGAGGACTGGAAATTCAGCTTTTTGGAAGCCTCCTGCTGCAGCGTAGAAGTAGTAAAGGGAGGCATCGGAAGCTTTTTACGCTTAGAGCGCTTCACCTGATTGACGCGGAATTCCTTCCCCTCCATAGCCGAAAGGATGGCATTTGCCTCTTTTTCGTTCGAGATCTTGATCTTGCCCTTCGCGTCACCGTAAAAATGAACGGGAAATACCTTGCCGTCGTCCGCCACCAAGAAGGCGTCGATCGTCCAATATTCTTCGGGCTTGAACGCGCGGATCTCCTCCTCGCGATCTACGATAATACGGGTAGCCGCCGACTGCACGCGCCCTGCCGAAAGGCCGCTCTTGACGTTCTTCCAAAGGAACGGAGAGAGCTTGTAGCCAACGATACGGTCAAGAATTCGGCGCGCCTGCTGGGCGTTGACCAGATTCATGTCGATGTTTCGAGGCTCCTTGATCGAAGCCTTGACAACCGTGGGCGTAATCTCGTTGAAGCTGACGCGAAGCGTCTTCTCCACGGGGATCCCCAGCGTCGTGGCAAGATGCCACGCGATCGCCTCTCCCTCGCGGTCAGGGTCGGTTGCAAGGAAGATCTTTTTGGCGCCCTTGGCTTCCTTACGGATCTCCTTGATCACGTCTCCCTTTCCCCGAATATTGATATAGTGCGGCTCAAAGCCGTTTTCAATGTCAACGCCGAACGAGCTCTTGGGCAGGTCGCGCACGTGGCCCTTGGAGGCGATGACCTTATAATTCGATCCAAGATACTTTTTTATGGGAGCGATCTTGGTAGGCGACTCCACAATGACAAGATTTACCATTTGAAAATCCTTTCCGATATATTCTCAACGACGGCAATATAACCCACCGGGAAGCGCGGTAATAAGTCCGTTCATCTCCAGCATGGTAAATGCGATCATAAGCTGACTGATATCAAAGCCGGCGCGACAAAGCTCGTCGGCACTTATAGGTCTTCCGATCGGCATTGCCTCAAAGACCTCTTGGCAATCCGCGGGAAGCGAGCCGAGGGCCTCCTTTGACCGATCGGGCTCGTGCTTTGGCATTTCTGCCACAGGCGCCGCCGAAGTTGCTTTCGGCCCCTTGGCATCGTATACGGGATATTCGGTCTCGCCGCTCATTTCGCGAACGGTCTTGCCGTCTATCCTCTTTTTGAAATGGAGTGCTTGGGACAAACGGTCATCTCGCTTCTCCTTCGCTCTCGCCGCACGCGACGTTTCGGCCACGCCGTGTGCCAAAAGCTTGCCCGGCGCAAAGCGCGAGCAAACCGATACGCGACGCGCGGCCGTAGGGTCGATCGCATCACGATACAGATACGCATAATTCTCCAAAATATCCTGCGCGCAGGTAACGGCACCTGCGCCGTCACGGATGAGTGCGTTCGTGCCATCTGCCGTAACCGAATCCACGTTGCCAGGAAGCGCGAAAAGATCCCTGCCCTGCAAAACGGCGTCACGGGCGGTATGCAGTGCGCCACTGCGTGCCGTAGCCTCCACCACGAGCGTTCCCTGTGAAAGTCCGCTGATGATGCGGTTGCGAATGGGAAAGCTTGCGCGCGTCGGACCCGCCGTTGGCGGATACTCCGACAAAAGAATGCCTCGCTCCTCGATCTCGGCTGCAATTCTTTTATGCTCGGCAGGATACACGCGGTCAAGGCCGCTACCAAGAACCGCAACGGTAAGACCGCCTGCGTCCAAAGCTCCGCATGCCGCCGCACTATCCACACCGAGTGCCAGACCGCTGACCACGACCGCACCTGCGGCCGCCAGCTCGTAGCCCATGCGGTAAGCCGCATCCCGTCCGTAGTCGGTCATCTCGCGTGCGCCAACCACACCAATGCAAAGCTTACCCGCAAGAGCGTCGGTCCTTCCCCTTGCGTATAATATTATAGGAGGATTTTTCAAATTTGTCAACTGCTTTGGATAATCCTTTGCCCCATAATGAAGAATTTTTACACGTTTTCTGACACAATATTCCTCAAGCGAGTAGGCTTCGTCCAGATTTTTGTCAAAAAGACGCTCGACCGTCGCCTCTCCGAACTCCTTTTTGAAGGTCAAAAGCTCTTCCTCGGTTGCCTCGTAAATGGAGCGCGGCGTTAAAAAATGCTCCAAAAGGCCGACGAACTGCGAGTTCCCCGGCCCAAGCTTAAGCGAAAGCCAAAACCAATACAACGCGTTTTCCATTTACCCCTCCAAAAATTAAAGTCCCGCGTACATACTCCACATGATGACCGACGCCGCGATCGCGGCGTTTAAGGACTCACTGCCCTTTTCCATCGGAATAAAAAGCGTATCACTGCAAGCGGCAAGCGTTTTCTCCGAAAGACCGTGTCCCTCGTTTCCGATCACCACGCAGTCGCCTTTTTGCAACACCGACCGACCAAGTGCCAAGGCTTTGCGGTCAAGTGCGGCGCCAAAAACACGGCGGCCGTGCGAACGCAAAAGCGAGATGGCCTCGGTCATATCGACAAAGGTCGCCGTCGGCTGACGGAAAAGCGCCCCCATCGCGCCGCGCACCGTTTTCGGATTCAAAAGATCGGCACAGTCCGCGCTCATGACCACAAGGTCAAAGCCAAACGCCGACGCGCTTCTTAGGATCGTGCCTACGTTTCCCGTATCACGCACCGACTCCAAAAGCAAAATGCGCTTGTCTGCGTGCGCGGCAACCTGCTCCGCAAGTGCAAAAGATTCCTCACCCACACGCGCGTGGATGGAGGGGCGTTCGGCGATCGCAAGGATCCCCTCGGGCGCACGTTCGGTCGAGATGCGGTCAAACAACTCGTCCGCAAGGATAAGCACCGCCGTATCGGCAAGCGCCTCGCCGTACCCTTCGGCCAAGGCCAACCATTTTTTCGATTCGCTCTGCCGCAAAAGAAGGCGGTCAATACAAATTCCGCAACTCACCGCCTCGGAAAAGAGCTTGCCGCCGTCAAAGCGAAAAAGCCCCTCTTTCTCTCTCGTCTTGCGGCTTTCAAGACTCACCGCAAGCGAAACGCTTTTATTTTGTCTTGAGGTTATGATCTCCTCACCCATTCGCATCGATTGCACCTCCTTCGAATATGACAAAAACCCCGTACGCGTAACGGGGTTTTGTCATCAAAAGGCTCAAAGAGCAGCCTTTGCCTTCTCGGCGAGAGCCGCAAATACATCCTTATCGGAAACGGCGATCTCGGCGAGCATCTTTCTATTGAGGTCGATTCCTGCCTTCTTAAGACCGTTCATGAAGGTGGAGTAGTTCATACCGTTCACCTTTGCCTGAGCGGAGATACGAGTGATCCACAGACGGCGGAAATCTCTCTTCTTCATCTTGCGGCCCGCGAATGCGTAGTTGCCGCTCTTCATTACGGCTTGCTTTGCCATCTTGAAGTGCTTGGATTTTGCACCCCAGTAGCCCTTAGCCGCCTTCAGCATTTTATTTCTTCTCTTGCGCGTCATGATAGCGCCCTTAATTCTTGCCATTTTCTTATCCTCCTCTTATACTGTTCCGATTACTTAAGAATCATCGTCTTTACGTTGGCAGCCATTGCGCCGTCAAGGTAAGCACCGCTGCGAAGATGTCTCTTGCGCTTTGCGGTCTTAAGACCAAGATTGTGACGATGGTGGCAGTGGTTGATCTTGACCTTACCGGTTCCCGTTAAGGAAAATCTCTTTGCAGAGGCTTTATGTGTCTTGATTTTTCCCATGATTGTATCTCCTTTTCTGTAATGACGGTATCCGTCTTAATTTTTGTATCACAAAGCCGCGCCGATGGCACCGCTCGTTATGATCGGGTTTATTTTTTGATCGGGGCAACGATCATTGTCATCAGTCTGCCGTCAAGCACCGGCTTTTTGTCGACGCTTCCGACCTCGGCACACGCCTCCTCAAACCTTGCCATAAGCTCGGCTCCCATTGCCTGATGGCTCATCTCACGGCCGCGGAAACGAAGCACCACACGCACCTTATTGCCTTCACCGAGGAATCGCAGAGCGTGCTTTACCTTGGTTTCAAAATCGTGCGTATCGATTCTGTAGGAAAGCTGGATCTCCTTGACCTCAACGACCTGCTGCTTCTTGCGCGCTTCCTTTTCCTTCTTATCGCGCTCAAAGCGATACTTGCCGTAGTCCATGATCTTACATACGGGAGGCGTGGCCTGCGGCGCCATCATAACGAGGTCAAGCCCCTCGTCGTACGCCTTACGAAGCGCTTCCTCACTGCTCATAACTCCGAGCTGCTCGCCGTCCGAACCGACTACGCGGATCTTCGGCTCCCGAATGTCCTCGTTCATTTGAAGTTCTTTTGCGTTACTGATAATTGACACCTCCGAAATGCAATTTGGCTTTCAAAACAAAAAGCCCGCGAAGCATACTTCACTCCGCGCGCATAATACCCCCCACTTATGTGAGGAAATGACTATCAACCGTATTCACAGAAAAAACGCGATACGGTGAGAACGGAGCGTTCTGCTTTCTTTACTGCGATAGTATACCACGCTTTTCCCCGTTTGTCAAGAGTTTTTGCAAATTTTTTTGCCGTTTTACAGAAAGGAAACCATAATTCTTCAAATTGATGTTTGTAGGGGAGACGATGTGGGGCTCTGCCCCACACCCCGCAAGTTTTTGAAAAAACTTGACTAAAACTTTTCTCGCATGGGTATGTGCA
>SVRO01000079.1 GCA_015064795.1 Oscillospiraceae bacterium
GTTCAAGTCATTTTGAGGCCGTCTTAAAAGACGGCCGAGGGCGCGCAAATGCTACATCGCCGAAAAGAAAGCGAGCTTTCTTTGTCGGCGTGTAAGCTTTGCGCTGACGGACAACCGCTTCGCGGTTTTCCGTCCCAAAATGACGTAAAGCTCTTGCAAACCAATTCGGCGAAAGTTTCGGTCAAGCCTTTTCAAAGGCTTGTGGGGTGTGGGGCAACGCCCCACATGAAGTCCCCGACAAATCAAAATTTGAAATCTTAAAGGATCTCAAAAATCTCTCTGGGGTAGTGGGTGAGGTTTTCGCAGCCGTCCTTTGTGATGCGAACGACGTCCTCGATACGAATGCCGCGCTTTGTGTCGTGCGAGCCGAGGAAGAGGTCGGAGCAGAAGGTCATGTTTTCGGCCAGCAGGTAGTCCGAATCGGTCTCCACCCAAGGTGCCTCACCCTCCATGAGTCCGTTGCCGTGGAAGGGGCCGTAGAGATAGTGGTCACCGAAGCCAAGCTCCTCAATGAGCTTCTTGTGATAGAGGGCGACCTCCTTAGCGGGAATGCCGGCCTTAGTAAAGGCGAGGATCTTTTCCTGCATGGTGTAGCCTGCCTCAATGAGCTTTTTCGCGTAGCCGTCTGCTTTGCCGAAAACGACGGGACGGCCGATCGAAGAGGCGTAACCCTCATATCTTGCACCGATCTGAAGGAAGGTCATATCGCCTGCTTCGATCACCTTGTCACGCGGACGGCTGATTGCCTGATCCGAGCCCGCGCCTGTAAGCACCCAAAGCGGATAGCTTTCGCGCTCGGCACCAAGCTCGTGCATCTTGCCAAGTGCGAGGCCTACGACCTGACGCTCGGTCATGCCGACGTGAACATTCTCAAGAACGTAGTCAAAGGTAAGTCTTGTGATTCTTGCTGCCTCACGCATGCAGGCAAGCTCGGCCTCGGTTTTGAACATACGGAGCGAGGCTACCACGTCGTCGGCTTTCTTGAGCTCGACCTCGCCGTGCGCGCGGAGGGCATCGGTGAGTGCGTGGTAAACGCCGACCGTCATAAGCGGGAAGCCGGCTACACCGAATTTTTTGATCTTGACACCGGGGAGGCACTCGTCAAAGACGCTCGCGAAGGTGTCAAGCTTTTTGCCGGGATATTCGGGCTCGGAGGACTCGCGGAAGGCCTTTAAGAGACGAATGTCGGCAATGCGCGAGCGATCGGCGGCGTAGGTATAGCTTTCGGGGCCGATGAGCAATAAAGCCTTGCCCGTTTTGGAGATCAGAACGCCAGCCGTTTCGAAGGAGGGCCAATAGTCGCTGAAATAGCGAACGAACTGCGGCTCGGCCTCGTTGCCGTAGCAGAGCAGGAAGTCATAGCCCTGCTCATTCATTTTTGCCTGAATGTTAGTGACGCGTTCGGCGAACTCTGCGTCGGAAATGCGAATCTTATTGTTTTCCATAATCAGTTCTCCTCTACATCAAGAAATGCGACGGGATTTTCATAAAGCATGGTATGAATGTCGCGCTCGGAAATGCCTGCATCCTCCATCATGGGCAGGATGTTGACGAGAACGTGGTCGTAGCCATAGCCGCCGTAGGTGCACAGACAGCTCTTGAGGCAAACGTCGCAGCTGAGAAGAAGCTGGTTGACGTAGCCCTCGTCCACGAGCGTTTTGAGGCAGTTCACACGATCCACGTCGTTCACGAAAAGGCCGTAGCCGCTTCGTCTGGCCTCGCGGTCGACGTAATATTCCTTACCGAAGTTATCAAATTCGATGTAGATACCCTTCTTAAGAAGCGCGTGGATATAGTCCATGTTGTTTTCGACGTCTACGTGCGAGACGGCGATCTTCTGCGGTGGAACACCGTGCGAAAGCAGAATGTCGGTGGCTTCGAGTCCATTTTGCGTCCACGGATTGATGTGGACAAGAACGCCGACGCCCGTCTTTTTGTAAGCAATGGCAGAAGCGCGGAGCACGCGGCGCTCCTCCTCGTTGAAGATCTCGCTGATGCCGATCTCACCGATCACGCCTGCCTTTATGTCGGTACCCTCGGCACCGTTTTCGATCTCGTTTACCATCTCGGCGGCGATCTCTTCCTCGCTCATGGCCTTCATGGCTGCGGGGTGCGTGGAGCAGACGTAGTAGCCGGTTCCCATGACGACGTTTATGCCTGTGGCTTCGGCGATACGCTTTAACATCTTGGGATCGCGGCCGATACCGGGCATCGTAGCGTCCACGATGGTGGAGCCGCCTGCCTTTTTAAAACGCAGGATCTCCTTTTTTTGCGTGTCGTAGTCGTTCATAATGAGGTTGTCGCGAAGTGCATACGGGTCGCGGTTGAGAATGCCGAGCTTGTCCATGGTGACGCTTGCGGTCTCGGGACTTTCGCAGTCGCGCAGCTCGCGCTTTTCAAAAAATGCGGTCAGCTCGATGAAAATATGCTCGTGAGGGGTAACGATACCCATCTCACTTTTATCTTTTATTCCTGTAACGGTTTGGATTGACATAAAATCCCCCCTTTTCTCTATTATAACAGGAAAAGGGAGGATTTGTCATTAACCAATTCGGTTTTTTTAGTGGGCGATTCGGGCTTATTTGCCCTCGCGGTACTCACCGGGGGTCTTGCCCGTTATCTTTTTGAAGGCTTGATAGAAGCTTTTTTGGTCGCCGTAGCCGATCTTCGTGGCGATGTCCTTGATGGGCTCATTCGTGGTCTTAAGGAGGCGGCAGGCCTCGTCGATACGAACATCCTGCAGAAAAGCGGATACCGACCGTCCCGTCACCTCACGGAAAAGCTTGCGAAAATAGTCGGGACCGAGGAAGACCTTGGCAGCGATCTCACCGACCGAGAGACTTACATTGTAGTTGTCCTTGATAAAGGAGACGGCTCGGTGTACCGTATCGGTCTTGGCGGGGGAGAGCGAAAGAGCGCCCTCCTTTTCGAGATCGCGGAAAAGCTTGATGAGAAGCTCGATGACATAAGCGCGTATGAGCTCAATGTAGCCCTTTTCTTCGCCCTTGAATTCGTGATAGATTCGCGTGAAAAGCTCGCCGTAGTCCGAAAAGCGTTTACCCGAGATGTGCATATCGGGTTGGTTTTGCGCCTCTTTCGGAAACATCGAATAAAAGAGAAAGCTGTTTTTCAGGGCCTCGAAGCTGGACATTTTGATGCTCATAGCGTCAAAAAAGTCGGGCACGAACATAAGGTCGTAAGCCACGAAGCTTTCCTCGGCCTTTATGGGTGTGAATTTGTGGACGGTGCCGCTGTTGATCAGTGTGACGTCGCCACACCGTACGGTATACTGCTTCTGCCCCACGGTATGCACCGCCTCACCCGAAAGCACGTACACAAGCTCAATAAACTCGTGTGAATGGAGGACATCCACAAACTCGGGAAAATCGGAGGAAAGGTGAATATAGACCTTTTCTTGCTTTTTGAAAAAGCTTTCGGTTGGAAAAAACGGGATGCCGTTGTCCGTATTCTTCATAGGCAGTCCTCCTTTTTTCATGATAAAGAAAGAGTAGCACAATTTTTTTAGTTTGTCAACGAATTTTTTGTGAATTGTTGACAAACTGAAAAAAATGTGATAAAATCAAAAAAAACCACTTGAAAATGAGGAGAAAAATATGGAAAAGTTAACAAGAAAATACGGTCTGCTTACCGCGATTTGTATGGTGGTGGGAACCGTGATTGGTTCGGGAGTCTTTTTCAAAGCGCAAAACGTATTGAACGCCACGGGCGGCAATATGCCGCTTGGTATCGTGGCGTGGGTCATCACGGGTATTGTTATGATTGTTTGCTCCTTGCAGTTTGCGGTGATGGCCACCAAGTACGAAAGAGTCAGTGGCGTGGTGGACTATGCCGAGGCGACCTGTGGCAAAAATTACGCCTATTATCTCGCATGGTTTTTGGCGAACCTCTATTATCCCGGCATGACCTCGGTGCTTGCGTGGGTTTCGGCGCGCTATTTGGGCGTGATCTTCGGTTGGGACATCGTGGGGCCGCGCGTCATGGTGATTGCGGGCTTCTTCCTGATTGCCTCCTATACCATGAACGCTCTTTCTCCGAAGCTGGCGGGCAAATTCCAGGTGAGTGCCACCTTTATTAAGCTTATTCCCATCGTGCTTATGGCGATCGTGGGCTCGATCGTCGGGCTTGTGAACGGTACGCTGACCAATAATTTTGCCAACGTGGTCACCGAGGCGGTGGGCGGCAGCGTGGGAAGCGGTCTGTTTGCGGCCGTAGTTGCCACCGTCTTTGCGTATGAGGGCTGGATCGTGGCTACCTCGATCAACGCTGAGCTTAAGAATCCCAAGAAAACGCTTCCGCTTGCCTTGATCCTCGGCTCGCTCATCGTCGTGGCGGCCTACGTTTTGTATTACGTTGGCGTTGCGGGCGGTGCGACCAATGCCGTTCTGATGGAGGAGGGAGCTACTACCGCGTTTAAGAACATCTTCGGTGCAGTAGGCGGAACCTTCTTGAATATCTGCATCGTGATCTCCTGTCTGGGTACGCTCAACGGACTTATGGTAGGCGCTACGCGCGGCATGTACGCGATCGCGGCACGCGGCGAGGGCCCGCGTCCCGATACCTTCGGACAGATCGACAAGGCCTCCAATATGACCACCAATTCTTCGGTTTGGGGTCTCTTCGTTTGCGCGGCTTGGTTGGTTTACTTCTACGGGGCCAACCTTTCGCCCGATGGCGGTTGGTTCGGTATCTTTAACTTCGATTCCTCCGAGCTTCCCATCGTTACCATTTACGCAATGTATATTCCCATGTTTATCGTTTGGATGAAAAAGGAAAAGGAGCTTGGCTTCTTCAAGCGCTTCCTTTTGCCCGCTCTTGCCATCGTAGCTTGCGGATTTATGGTATTTGCCGCCGTTTACGCGCATGGCATCACACCCTTCCGTGCCGCAAGAGAGGCAGGAGGCTTCTCCTTACCCGTACTTTTCTATTTGATCGTATTTGCGGTGATCATGCTCGTCGGCTTCTTCTTCTCGCCCTTTTTTAAGAGACGTTTTGAGAAAAAGTAAGGAAAATATACAATGAAAAAAGCACTGCATATGCAGTGCTTTTTTTATGGGGTGAGTAGTGGGAATATCCGCACACACTATACGGCGGTTTTTGTGTTTTAAAAACCACGATATATTGTGCAAAAATCCCACTTGAAGCAATTTAGTAACATTTTGTCCTCAATATCCACTCTCCTCAAGCAGCTTTTTCTTCTGCTCCTCGGTCAGCTTCAGCGTCTGAATGTACGCCTGCACCTGCTCCTTGCCGAGAGTGTTCTTGTACCCAAGATACCCCATGATCATGTACTTTTGCACCGCCTTCAGATTGAGCGAGCTTACGTAATCATAGATCTTCTTTTTTAAGGATCCGGGAATCGCCTTTCCGTTCTTGTCCTTGTCACTCTCAAAGCTTTTCGCCGTAGAGATCGCAAGCGCAAGCGCGCTCGCATCGATTGCCGTGGCAAAGAGCGCACTCTTGCCGAGACTTCCGTCGCCCACAAGCTCACAAAGCGCCGTGTCATAGTAGAGATCATAGACAAACCCAAGCGCCTTGGCCTTCACAGCGTCGCTCGCCGAAGCAAAATCCTTGCGCTTGACAAGCTTGGCCGCCGCGACATGTGCCTGCGAATAGGTCGCCTCAAACGCTTTCTTTTGCTTAGCCTTAAGCTCGTAGACCTCGCCCTCAAGGGTCACACGGTCAGGCACTCCGCGAGGCACTACGTCGTGGCCGGCCGCGATCAGATCGCGCATAGCCTCCCTCAGCGCTTTGTCGGTCATGCCGCCAACGCCCTCGTCGAGCATGAGCCCCGCGATCGTCGCCACCATGCCGTCGTCACCCTTTTCAATTGCTTTGGCAAGATCCGCGCGATAGGATTGCTTATAAAAGAGATCCTCCATCTTGTAGCCCGCCTCGCCCGAGATCGAATTGATAATGCCGTAGGTGTAATTATAGAGATTCCGCACAGGAAGGCCAAGCACCGCACTCGTGGCATATACAGATTTACGGATCGCTTGAGCTGTTTTTTTCGAATCCCAGTCGCCGTCAAGCGCATCTCGTCCAAGCCCCCACAGTGCCGAGGCACTTTGCAGAAGATCATTGAGCGCTGAGTATGCGTAGTGATCTACCTCATAGCCGTCCGAGATGTAGCTTGTCACATCTCGGATCAGAGGCAGGCCGCCCACCAGATTGCCCACGGTGTCGCCGATAATGTTTGCTACATCCTCTTCCTTGTCCTTCTTGTTAAGGAGACGACGCACAAGCTGTGCGAGAATCGCCATCATAAGCGAGGAAGAAAGCAGAGCACCAACCGAGCGCTGTACCTTTTTGCCTGCGACCTTTAGCTGTTTTTTGATAGCTTCTTTTTCTGAAGGATCCGTTGTGTTTTTGAGAACATTCTTGAGAGTGACGTACTCGCCAAAGGAATCTATCACACGGCCGACAACCTTCATGGCATCGGCCGAGAACATGGTCACCGTTTTTTCAAGCTCGTTGCTCGAACGCATAGCGGCCGATCTTTCGGTTGCAAGCGAATTTTGCTGTGTTTCAAAAATAACCTGCTCAAGCAGCTTGCCTGCCTTGACCTTGTTTTCTTCGGTTCCAAGCGCAAGCCCGCCGTGCTTTGCCAC
>SVRO01000080.1 GCA_015064795.1 Oscillospiraceae bacterium
AACATCGACTGGCAGGCCGAGGCCGAAAAGCGTCGCGCCGAAATGCTGGCAAGACGGAATTTCACGATCGAAGAGGTCGAGGAACACCTCAAAAACGGCGATCCCTTCGTGCTTCGTATCCTTGCCGACGGCGATCCCGAAAAAAAGATCCGCTTCACCGATCTTATCAAGGGCAATATGGAGATCCCCGAGAACGATGAGGATTTCGTGCTTCTCAAATCCGACGGCATTCCCACCTACCACTTTGCACACGCCGTAGACGATCACCTGATGGGTACCACGCACGTCATTCGCGGCGAGGAATGGCTCCCCAGCCTTGCCAAGCATCTGCAGCTTTTCCGTTATCTCGGCTTCAAAACGCCGAAATATATGCACATCGCGCAGATCATGCGTCTGGACGAAAACGGCAACAAGAAAAAGCTCTCCAAGCGCGATATGGGCGCCAACATGGACGACTATACGCGCATGGGCTACTGCCCCGAGGCCGTTTGCGAGTACGTGATGACGCTTCTCAACTCCAACTACGAGGAGTGGAGAATGCAGAATCCCGACAAGAGCTACCGCGACTTCCCCTTCAACATCAAAAAGATGTCAACGTCGGGCTGTCTGTTTGACTTCGATAAGCTGAACGACGTCTCCAAGAACGTCATCTCGCGCATGAGTGCCGAAAAGGTGGCAAAGGACGTCACGGCTTGGGCGAACGAGTTTGACAAGGACTTCGGCGCGGCACTCGCGGCCGACATGGACTATACCACGCGCATCTTCGCCATCGGACGTGGCGGCAAAAAGCCGAGAAAGGACCTCTCGACCTGGTGCGACGCCAAGGGATATATGGGATTCTTCTTCGACGAATTCTTTAAGATCGAGGACGAATACGCCGAGCATTTTGATAAGAAGGACATTGCAGCCACGCTCACGTGCTTCCTTGAAAGCTACGACGAGGCCGACGATATGAACACCTGGTTTGATAAGGTCAAGAAGATCGCCGCTTCCTTGGGATACGCCGACGACATGAAGGCCTACAAGGAAAACCCCGCCGCCTACAAGGGCAACGTGGCCGACATCAGTATGTTTATCCGCGTGGCCGTTACGGGCAAGCAGAACGCCCCTGATCTGTATACCGTTATGCAGATCCTCGGCAAGGAGCGCACCGCGGCACGTATCCACGCAATGACCCAAAAACTGTAAAAGAGGATAAAGACATGGAAGAAATCAATAGCAACTTTATACATGAAATTATTGACGAGGATCTCCGCAACGACCCGAATCTCAAAATCCACACTCGTTTCCCGCCCGAGCCCAACGGCTATTTGCACATCGGCTCGGTCAAGGCCATCTGCATCAATACCGACGTGGCCAACAAGTACGGCGGACTCTTTAACCTCCGCTACGACGACACCAATCCCGCCAAGGAATCGGACGAGTTCGTGCGCTCCATCCGCGAGGACCTTGAGTGGCTGAACGCTTCCCCCACGGGCGGCGTGTACTACGGCTCGGACTATTTCGGTAAGTGCTACGAGTTTGCCGTGCAGCTCATCAAGCAGGGCGACGCCTACGTTTGCGATCTCTCAAAGGACGATCTTGCCGACTACAAGGGAACCGACCGCGCCGTCGCTTCCAAGGAGTCGCCTTACCGTAATCGCTCGGTCGAGGAGAACCTTGACCTTTTTGAACGCATGAAAAACGGCGAATTCGAGGACGGCGCGCGCACGCTTCGCGCCAAGATCGATCCCTCGTCCGACAATCCCTATCTCCGTGACCCCGTCATCTACCGCATCAAGCATATCCACCATCACCGTCAAGGTGACGAGTGGTGCGTATATCCCATGTATGACTTTGCGCATCCCATTCAGGACGCGCTGGAGGGCATCACGCACTCGCTTTGCTCAAGCGAGTTCCGCAACCATCGCCCGCTTTACGATTGGGTCGTGGATAAGATCGGCTTTGAGAAGAAGCCGCACCAGTGGGAATTCGGCCGCATGAACATCACCTATACCGTGATGTCCAAGCGTTATCTCCGTCAACTTGTCGAGGAGGCCCGCGTGGACGGCTGGGACGACCCCCGTCTGCCCACCCTTAAGGGCCTGCGACGCCGCGGCTATACCCCGAACGCCCTCTTTACCTTCGTGCGCGAGGCGGGCGTGACCAACACCGACCACACGGTTGACATTCGTCAGCTCGAGGCCTGCGTGCGTGACGATCTGAACGAAAACGCACTTCGCCGCGTGGGTATTGCCAATCCCATCAAGGTCATTATCGACAACTATCCCGAAGACAAGGAAGAAAATATCACGCTTCCCAACCACCCGCAAAAGGCCGAGCTTGGCACGCGTGATCTTCCTATGACAAGGGAGATCTATATCGACGCCGAGGACTTTGCCGAGGTTCCGCCTCCCAAGTTCTTCCGCTTGAAGCCCGACGGCGAGGTGCGTCTCATGGGCGGCTATATTATCAAATACGCCGGAATCGAGAAGAACGAGGACGGCTCCATCAAGTGCATTCACGCCACGGCCGATCTGGAGACGGGCAGCGGTATGCCCGCCGACGGCCGCAAGATCAAGGGCACGATCCATTGGCTGTCCGCCAAGTACGCACAGCCCGTTTCGCTCATGCTCTACGACCGCCTCTTTACGATTGAGAACACCGCCGACGTGCCCGAGGGCAAGACCTACCTCGATTATCTCAACGAGGAGTCGCTTACCACCGTTACGGGTGCTATGGTTGAGCCCAGCCTCGCCGACGCAAAGCCGGGTGACAGGTTCCAGTTCGTGCGCGTAGGCTATTTCTGCAAGGACACCAAGAACGCGGACACCTTCAATCGCATTGTAGGACTGAAGGATAGCTTCCCGAAGAATTAAGCCATGGAGCATCTTCCGCTTATTCTGTTTGTGGCGATCTCGGTGATTTCGGTAATCACCACGGTATACGACAAGATTGCGGCAAAGATCGCCACGCGTCACCGCGTTCCCGAGGCCACACTGCTTCTGCTTTCGATCCTCGGCGGCTCGCTGCCCATGTATATCACCATGCAGATCATTCACCACAAAACGCAGCACAAGAAATTTATGATCGGCATTCCCGTCATTCTTGCCGTTCAGATCGTTCTTATGATCCTCTATTTTTATTTTCGCAAATAAAGAAAGGTACGCCTCATGTTAAAGATCAGCCTGATCAACCCCAAGATCAACCACATCCATGCTGACCGAGAAAAATATTATCGGATGTACCAAGAGACCGGCATCGACGGCTTGGATTATTCGCTCTATAAATTCACCGAAAAAAACGGTTACGAGTCGGACTTCTTTGCCATGAGTGCCGAGGAGATCATCGAAAAGCATCTGGCCAAGGAAAAGGAGGAGCTTGACCGCTACGGCCTTGCCGTCTGCCAGACCCACTCGATCTGCCCCACTTGGCGTTACGGTGACGAGGAGGGCAACAGGCGCCGTTTGCGCGACACCGTTCGTTGCATCGAGCTTACGGCTTATCTCGGCTCGCGCTACATCGTGGTTCATCCCGTACAGGACACGCTTCAGCTCACGCCCGACGAGGTGCGCGCACGCAATATCGAGTTGTACGGCAAGCTCATCGAAGCCGCCAAGAAAAACGACGTGATCGTCTGCCTTGAAAACATGTGGAACACGCGCAACGGCAACATTTTCGAATGTACCTGCGAGGATCCGTACGAGACCAACTACTATATCGACACGCTAAACGCTATGGCGAGCGAGGAACGGTTCGGCTTCTGCTTTGACGTCGGACACGCCACGCTTTGCGGTAAAAATTTAAAAAACACGCTGATCACGCTTGGCAACCGCGTCAAAACGCTTCACGTGCATGACGCCAACAAGATTTCGGATCTGCATACCATTCCTTACTCGCAAATGGGCAACGGCGCCACTCCCCTCACCGACTGGACTGGCTTCCTTTTGGGACTTCGCTCCATCGGCTATCGCGGTACGATCAACTTTGAGGCGCACGCCGCCTTCGAGGTCTTCCCTGAACCCACACACAAGGCTCTTCTCGGCCTCTTCCGCGCCATCGGCGAATATTTCTCGAACGAAATTACAAACGCATAAAGAACCCCCAAGCCGCGCGGTGCGCGGCTTGGGGGGCTTTATTGTGGTTCAAATTTTGATTTGTCGGGAGGACGCTTAGGGAAACTTTTTGAAAAAAGTTTCCCTAAGACCCTTCAAAAACTTTTCTGGAATTTTTCACTACAAAGTTTGCAAAAACTTTATTGGAAAGGGGCTCCGAGTCATTTGGGTTCTTCTCGCTAAAGCGAGAAGAACATATACGCCGCGAGCCACGCGGCAGACAAAGAAAGCTCGCTTTCTTTTCTGCGCGTGCGCTGTACGCGGCTCAAAATGACGTAAAGTTTAAGCGAAACCATGCAAGAAAAGTTTTCGTCCCTCCTTTTTCAAAAGGAGGGCGGGTTCCAAGGGCAGAGCCCTTGGCGTTTCCCCCTACAAACATCAATTTGTTATTGTGAACCGATCGTTCTGCCAATTCGAAAAATGGAGTCGGCAAGCGCCGTTTTTATATTGACTTTCAAGAGGATTTGTGATAAAATAATTATATATTGCTTACAAAGGAGTGTGTCTTATGAAAACGAATTCCAAAGATAAAATTTTAAAATTGGTACAGCTTGCCATTCTCACGGCACTGGTTATTGTTTTGCAGGCGCTCGGCTCATTCATCAAGATCGGGCCGCTTCCCATGTCTTTTGTGCTTGTTCCCATTGTAATCGGAGCTTGTATGCTCGGCGCGAAGTACGGTGCCTTCCTCGGTTTCGTATTTGGATTGATCACTATGATCATGGGCATAACCGGAGCAGATGCTCTCTCCTTCCTCTTATTTGAAGCACATCCTGTTTTATTTGTCGTTCTCTGTCTTCTCAAGGCAACGATGGCAGGCTTTGTTGCGGGCTTGGTCTACACGTTGCTCGGAAAGACATTTGACGGAAAAAACAAGATCCTGCAGACCGTTTTTGCTTCGATTGCCGCCCCCATTGTCAACACCGGCATTTTTATTGCGGGTATGTTGCTTTTCTTTGTTCCAACCATGGAGGCACTTCCTTCGATGTTCCCCGATGTCTTCGGCGGCTACGGAAGCACCGTTCAGCTTGTATTCTTGGGTCTTGCCGGACTCAACTTTGTCGGTGAATTCGTGGTCAACCTCGTGCTGTCTCCCGCGATCGTGCGTATTATCGACGTGGTGAAGAAAAAGCTTCATCTGTAATTTGGGTGACGAAGTATGACAAAGGAATGGAACATCATGCAGGACGGCGAGGAGTACGCCGTCAAGGTGGAATATACCTTATTTTTTGGGGAAATGACGGTCTCGGTCGGCGAGTCGACCTTCGTGTTGCCAAATAAATTCCTCACCGGTCTTTTCGGCAGAAAAGAAACCTTTATGCTGGGCGACAAGCTGGCCATTTTGCGCGTGAAGCCTTTTGGCGACGTGGAGCTTACCACGGCGGGCGGAAAATACTGATTTTTCCCTGCGGCTCTTGACACGGGAAGGAAAACATATTATAATAATATATAGTATATTTATAATTTATATTTTTGAAAGGAAACTCTTATGGAAAAGAACGAACTTGCCCTCTTGAAAACCAAAGCGGCAAAGATCCGTCTCGGCGCGCTGGAAGGTGTCCACGCGGCAAACTCGGGCCATCCGGGCGGCTCTCTTTCGATCGCCGATCTTCTCTCCTACTTGTATTTTAAGGAGATGAACGTAAACCCCGCAGATCCCAAATGGGAGGACCGTGACCGCTTCGTGCTGTCGAAGGGCCACACCGCACCCGCGCTTTACGCCGTGCTTGCTGAGAAGGGATACTTCTCGCCCGACCATTTAAAGACTCTCCGTCAGACCGACAGCATTCTTCAGGGTCACCCCGACATGAAGCTGACCCCCGGCGTTGATATGACCACGGGCTCTCTGGGCCTTGGTATCTCGGCCGCTTGCGGTATGGCACTTGCGGGTAAGATCGCAAAGAAGGACTACCGCGTTTACACCATCGTTGGTGACGGTGAGAGTGAGGAAGGTCAGGTTTGGGAGGCTTGCATGTTCGCCGCTCACTATAAGCTTGACAATCTCTGCGTGATCGTGGACTGGAACGGTCTTCAGATCGACGGCCCCATCACCGAGGTCATGGACCCCACGCCTCACGATAAGAAGCTGGAGGCATTCGGCTTCCATGTGATTTCGATCGACGCGCACAACTTCGACGAGATCGAGAAGGCCTTTGCCGAGGCAAAGACCGTAAAGGGCAAGCCCACCGCCATCATTGCTCGCTCGGTAAAGGGTAAGGGCGTTTCCTTCATGGAAAATGAGGTCGATTGGCACGGTAAGGGCCCGAACGACGAGCAGTACGCAGCGGCTGTTGCTGAGATCGAAGCCGCTATGAAA
>SVRO01000081.1 GCA_015064795.1 Oscillospiraceae bacterium
CGTGGCAAGATATTCGGAGTTGGTTCGCGGGTAGGTCAGATAGCCCATTTCATACAGGCGCTGAATGATCTCAAGGCTCTCTGCCATCGACATCTTATACTTCTTACCAAGCACGTTCTGAAGCTTGGAGAGCGAATAGAGCTTGCCGGGAGAAAGTGTGTCCTTCTTGCGCTTGACCGCCGTTACGGTTGCCGTTTGCGCGTTATACAGTCGGCACGCTTCCTCGGCCTTGTGATATTCCTTCCCGTCAAATTTCTTCTTGCTTTGCAGCTCAACGACCTCGTCTCCCGTCTTTTCACGGCTGACGATGGTATAATATTTTTCGGGGACAAAATTTTTGATCGCCATATCGCGGTCATAAATGGCCTTGACAATCGGCACGATCACGCGCCCCACGCGCAAGAGCGTTCCCGTTCGTAAGGTAGCATATCGCGTCAGGTTGACACCGTAAAGCCAGTCGATATACGTACGTGCATATCCCTCGTTGGCGAGATTGTCGTAATCGTCCTCATCCTTCATATCAAGGAAGGCCGCCTCGATGGTTTGCGGGGTCTGGTCGGGCAGCCACAAGCGTTTGAGAGCCTTCGGCTTTTTCAGTGCCTTTTGGATACAGGTTCTGACGATGATCTCTCCTTCGCGGTCGGCGTCTCCTGCGTTGACGATGGTATCCACGTCCTCGCGGTTGCAAAGTGCCTCGATCGTTTGATACTGTCGAAGCACGCCATCGTCAAGCTGCTTTCCGTCCCCCCGTCGAAGCTCATAATGAAACTGCTCGGGAAAGCAGGGCAGATTTTGCATGCTCCAACCTTGTGTCCCCTCGGGAAGCGGACGGTAATGCTCGATATCCGCCAAGGAAAAGAGGTGACCAAAGGCCCATGTGATCAGACAGTTCTCGCCCTCAAGATATCCGTCGCGCCGACGAAAGCTACCAAGCCCTGCGGCAATATTTCGGCCGAGACTCGGCTTTTCGGCAATAATCAAAATCATACGGCGCTCTCCCTACTCGTTCTTTCGATAAAAGCCTTCGGCAAGAAAATGCCGAAGGCTTTTATCTTTTTGCTTTTCAAATCAACCGACGTATTTCTGAACGGTTGCCGATGCGTCCTCAACCGGAATAGAAGATGTAATCACAATATTAACACCGATCTTCTCGGAAAGCGCATGGATCTCATCTACAAATGCATCAAATGCTGCCAGATCATTGTTGCAGATCTTCAGAGCAGAATCAATGAAGAGATCGGTTACGTCGTGGTTGCTGGCGAAAATGCCGGCAACAAAGCCGTAAAGCGACTTTGCATCGGTTACAAAATACTCATTGGTATCAATCAATCTTGCCTGATACTTTACGTCATAGCGGAGCTTTGAGCCCTTTTCTATACAAACGACATCACCGCGAGAGTGGTCGACTGCAGTATTTACCAAATTGATGAGAGTCTTCGTTTTTCCTGTGCCTTTTACACCGATAATTAACTTTAACATTCCGGACCTCCGATTATTTTATTGAGCCTTAAGCGGGCTCATTTATATTATAACGCATCACGGAGCATTTTGCAAGAGAAATTTGCAAAAAATCCAAAAAAATTTGTAAAGATTGGCAATTATTTTAATCTTGCCTCAAGAGCCGCCTTCGCTTCCTCGTAGCCGGGCTTGCCGAGCAGGGCAAACATGTTCTTCTTATAAGCCTCAACACCGGGCTGGTTGAAGGGGTTTACGCCGAGCATATAGCCCGATACGCCGCAGGCAAACTCAAAGAAGTAGAGCAGATAGCCGAGCGTATACGCGCTCTTATCCGCAAGCTCAAGCAGAATATTGGGCGTGCCGCCGTCTACGTGTGCGAGGATCGTTCCCTTCATGGCCTTATCGTTGACGTCATTCATATCCACGCCTGCAAGGAAGTTCAGACCGTCTACGTTTGCGTCGTCAAAGGGTACGGCAAACTTCGAGTCGGGGTTCTTTACGGCGATAACGGTTTCAAACAGATTTCTCTGTCCGTCCTGAATGTACTGACCGAGAGAGTGTAGGTCGGTCGAGAAGATGACGGATGCGGGGAAAATACCCTTGCCGTCCTTACCCTCGCTCTCGCCGTAGAGCTGCTTCCACCACTCGTTGAGCATGGTCGCGTAGGACTCGTAGCTGACGAGGATCTCGGTGCATTTGCCCTGACGGTACATCAGATTGCGGAGTGCGGCATACTTCAGGCAGGTGTTCTTTTCCATGTCGTCGGTTGCCATGAAGGCGGCGGCAGCATCGGCCGCACCCTGCATCAGCGCATCGGTATCCACGCCCGATACGGCGATGGGCAGAAGACCTACCGAGGTCAGAACCGAGAAGCGTCCGCCGACGTCATCCGGAACAACAAAGGTCTCGTAGCCTGCCTCATCGGCAAACTTCTTGAGCGTTCCGCGCGCCTTGTCGGTCGTCACGAAAATTCTCTCTCTTGCGCCCTCAACGCCGTACTTCTTCTCAAGCAGAGCGCGGAAAATACGGAAAGCCACAGCAGGCTCGGTCGTTGTACCTGACTTCGAGATAACGTTGATGCAAACGTCCTTGCCCTCGCAGATCGAGAGCAATTCATTCATCGACTGTGCGCTGATATTACAGCCCGAGAAATAAATGTCGGGCGTATCCTTCTTCAAATTGTTATACATCGGAGATTTCAAAAATTCGATCACGGCACGCGAGCCGAGGTACGAGCCACCGATACCGATGACGATAAACACGTCACAGCTCTTCTGAATTTTTGCCGCCGCCTTCTTTACGCGCGCGTACTCTTCCTTGTCATACGTTTCGGGCAAGCGAACCCATCCGAGAAAGTCGCTTCCCTCACCCGTTCCTTCCATCAGCACACGGTGTGCCGCGGAAACCTCGCTTTGCATCGAAGCCAACGCTTTTTCGTCAATAAACGGCTTGATGTACTTGTCATTTAATGCTAATGTCATGATCTTTTTCCCCCACTGGCTTTTTTTAGAATTACATTATATAATAAATCATCGTGAAATATATAACAAAATTGTGACTATTTTGAAACTTTTATGTCAAAATGCTTACTTTTTCTCACACGGCCGACATTCTTGCAAGAACGCGGAGCAAAAGCTCACCAAAGCCGATCTTTTCCACGCTTTCATCGGCAAGAATACGCGCCTCTCCCACGGTCTTGCCATCCAATTGATACGTGACTTTTCCGATCACGTCTCCCTTTTGCACGGGGGCAGAAAGCGTTTTGGGAACCTCGGTCACGTACTGCATGCGTTTCGCATCGTTTTTGGACATCACGTCACGAAAATCCTCAGTCGCTACACAGCACTCCGCACGCACACCGCCGAGTACGCGAATCGGCTCAAGTGTTACCTTCGGCGCGCAATACACCGCATAATTGGAAAAGCCCCAATCGAGAAGCGCCGTAGCCGATGCATTTCGGATATCACGGCTTTCTGCGCCCATGATCACGCAGATCAGCTCCATCCCCTCACGCGTAGCCGATGCGCTGACGCAAAATCCTGCTTTTGCCGTCGAGCCGGTCTTCAAGCCCGTTGCTCCCCGATAAAAACGAACGAGGCGGTTGGTATTGGTAAGGCCAAATGCACCGTCGCGGATGGTATCCATCCAGATCGAGCTGTATTCCTTGATTTTTTCGTGGGAGAGCAACGCGCGCGACATGATGGCAATATCACGGGCAGAGGTCAGATGCTCGCTCGTCGTGTCATCCAATCCGTTGGTATTTTCAAAGTGCGTGTTTTGCATACCTAGCTCGGCGGCGCGACGGTTCATCTGTGCAACGAAGGCTTCTTCCGTTCCTGCAATATGCTCGGCAAGTGCGACGGCCGCATCGTTGGCCGATGCGATCACCACGCTTTTGAGCATATCCTCAACGCTCATCTGCTCGCCCTCCTTCAAATAGATCTGCGAGCCACCCATCGAGCATGCATGTGCACTTGTCGTCACCGCATCCTCATAGTGCAGCCGTCCGTCGGCGATGGCCTCCATGACCAGAAGAAGGGTCATTACCTTGGTTACCGAGGCGGGGGGCAATGCCTCGTCTGCGTTTTGCTCAAACAGCACCTTACCCGTGCTCGCCTCCATCAAAAGTGCCGATTTGCACGGAAAAGAAAGAGTGACCTCGGTGTCTTGATCTACGGCTTGTATTTCGTTTTCGAGGGCAAAGACCTGCATGGGGGAAAGCATCATCAACACCGATAAAAGAAATGAAAAAATTACTCGCCTTTTTTTCTTATGTGTCATACCGTTTTCTCCTTAAAATTTTTTCATTTCATTTTATGAATGGAAAGAAAAAAACATGAGCATGCCCACACGCCTTTTTTCTTGGCTTTCCCTTGACAGACCGATATTTTTTTGATATAATTTAATTAAGTATGTAGTTTTTTGAGCGGAGGTGAAGATCTTGAAGGCAGCCATGACCGAAATCGTCGGAAACGACGCCTTAAAATCAAGGCTTTGTCGGGATATTCTTGACGGAACGCTTCCGCACGCCCTCATTTTAGAGGGTGCGAAGGGATCGGGCAAGCACACGGTCGCACACATGTGCGCGGCAGCCCTTGCCTGTACGGAGAAAAAGAATAAAAATCTTCCCATTCCCTGTCTTCTCTGCCACGACTGCAAAAAAATCCTTGAGAAAAAGTCGCCCGACGTCATCGTAATCGGAACCGAGGAGAAGGCCTCCATCGGTGTGGAGGCAATACGCTTTCTCAAGGAGGACGTGCATACGATTCCCAACGATCTGGAGCACAAGATCTACATCATTGAGGATGCCGACCGCATGACGGTACAGGCACAAAACGCATTGCTTCTGACCTTGGAGGAGCCGCCCGCTTACGTACACTTTTTCCTACTTTGCGAAAACGCAAATCTTCTTTTGGAAACCATTAGAAGCCGTGCGCCGATTTTGCGCACCGAGCCGTTGACCGAGGAGGAAATCGACCGTTACCTCGTCTCGCACGACAAGCGTGCGGCGCAAATGAAGCTTTCCTCTCCCAAGGAATACGCCCTTCTTTTGAAGGCCTCGGGAACGGGCATCGGGCAGGCCTTGGGATACCTTGCACCGAACGCCCTCTCACCCATCCTGGAAGGGCGCGCCTTCGTTGAGGAGGTCATCACCTCGGCAATCTATCACCGCAATATGCTCCCGTTGCTTCCCCGCTTTTCTTCCAAGCGAGAGGCTCTGCGTGAGCAGTTGTTCGGCCTTTTGGATGCCCTGCGCGATTTGATTCTTCTCAAAAAGAGCGAGAGTGTTTGCCTCACCTTTTTCGTCGATCGCAACGAGGCCGTCGACCTTTGCGACCGCGTATCTCTCCCCTTCCTGTACGGCTTTTATGAGGCAGTACAAAAGGCGATAGATGACAGTGCCAGAAACGCCAACGTCCGTCTCTCACTTATGCGGATGCTGATGGATGCACACCTGATTTGATTTTTTACGAAAGGATATCATAGATGGAAAACGAAAACAAGCCCGTAAAAGAAAATACGGAAAAGAAAAATAATCGCCGCGGGCATCACGGCAAATCCCATAAGAGCCACGGATACTTTATCACCCCGCCCGATGGGCAGGAGCAAAAAAAGAATAGCGAGGCGCAAAAGAAAGAAAAGTCCGTGCCCGAGCAAAAGCCGCAATCCACCGTTTCTGCACCTGCCAAGGCAGAGGGGAGCAAACAAAAATCCGGCAACCGCAACAACCGCCGTCGCCGTCGCGGACGCGGTCACGGCAACCAGAAAGCGCAAAAGCCCATTGCCGAAGGACAACAAAAGCAGCAGGACCGCAACGCCGGTGGCAAGCAGCAAAAAGAAAGTGCGACGCCGGCAGATGCCCAAGCACGCCAAAAATCGCACCAAGCCGGTCATCCGTCCCCGCGCTATTCTTCTTCGCTGACGCTCCGCGAGCATCTGGATGATCCTTCCGAGCTTCTCGCAAAAGAGGTAGAGGAGGAGGAAACGATCGATCCTGCCTTGATCTCCCCCGACGTTTTGGAAACACCCCGTTCCATGCCTGTCGTAGACGACACCGTTCCGCGCGTGGAGGTCGTCGGTATTCGTTTCAAGAGCACGGGTAAGGTTTATTATTTTGATCCTGTCGGTAAGTCATACGCACGCGGCAGCTACGCCATCGTGGAAACGGCACGCGGCTTGGAATACGGCGAGATCGCCATGTCCAACACGACCGTTAAGGAAACCGACGTCGTACCGCCATTGCGTCCGATTTTGCGAGAGGCCACAAAGGCCGATCATGCCCGCCATGAAGAAAATAAGAAGAAGGAAGCAGAGGCACTGACCGTTTGTGCCAAAAAGATCGCCGAGCATAAGCTCGATATGAAGCTGATCGAGGCACAGTACACCTTTGACAACTCCAAGCTTCTCTTTTATTTCACCTCGGCAGGACGCGTAGACTT
>SVRO01000001.1 GCA_015064795.1 Oscillospiraceae bacterium
CTCCCTGTAAGAGGTCAGAGAACCAAGACGAACGCAAGAACCAGAAAGGGTCCTGCGAAGACCATCGCTAACAAGAAGAAATAAAGGAGGGACACAAAATGGCAAAGGTTGCTGCTAAGAAGGTCATTAAGAAGCGCCGCGAACGCAAGAACATTGAAAAAGGTGCGGCACATATCAGCTCGACCTTCAACAATACAATTATCACCATTACGGATGCCGAGGGAAATGCAATTTCTTGGGCTTCTGCAGGTGAGCTGGGCTTTAAGGGTTCCAGAAAGTCCACTCCCTTCGCTGCACAGAGCGCTGCAGAGACGGCAGGCAAGGCAGCTATGGAACACGGACTGAAAACAGTAGAAGTATTTGTAAAGGGACCCGGCTCCGGACGTGAATCCGCAATTCGTGCGCTTGAGGCAGTAGGTCTTCAGATCACCATGATCAAGGACGTAACCCCCATCCCGCACAACGGTTGCAGACCGCCTAAGCGTAGACGTGTCTAATTTGAAAAGGAGGAAACGGATATGGCAAGATATACAGGTCCTGCTTGCAAGCTCTGCCGCAGAGAAGGCGTAAAGCTTTACCTTAAGGGTGAGCGTTGCATGACGGGTAAGTGCGCAATCGAGCGCAGAAATACGGCTCCCGGTCAGCACGGTGCAGGCAACAAGAAGATGAGAGAGTACGGAAGACAGCTCCGTGAGAAGCAGAAGGCAAAGAGATACTACGGTATCCTCGAGAAGCAGTTCCTCAACTACTTCAAAGAGGCAGACCGCAAGGAAGGTATCACGGGTGAAAACCTTCTTACCCTGATTGAGAGACGTCTTGACAACGTCGTTTACAGAATGGGTATGGCAGAGAGCCATAAGGAAGCTCGTCAGCTTGTTCTTCATGAGCATTTTGAGCTGAACGGCAAGAAGGTAAACATTCCTTCGATCATCGTGAAGGCAGGCGACGTTCTCGCAGTAAGAGAGAACTTCCGCGATTCCGCAAAGTGCAAGGAGCTTGCTGAGGCACTTAAGGATAAGACCGCACCCAAGTGGCTTGAGGTCAACAAGGATGCTCTGAGCGCAAAGGTCGTAGCTCTTCCCGCAAGAGAGGACATCGATTTCGAGATCGAGGAGCAGCTTATCGTCGAGCTTTATTCCAAGTAATGCCTGGGGCTTTTGCCGCGCGGTGTTATTTGGATGCCGCTTGACAGAGGCTATGTGAATCGGAAACCCAAGGCAGAATTGCCAACAAAAATTACGAGGAGGTATTATTTGGAATGATTGAGATAGAGAAGCCTAATATTACGACCGTTAACCTTAGTGAAGACGGCAGGAGCGGTAAGTTTATCGTAGATCCTCTGGAGAGAGGCTACGGTATTACCCTTGGAAACTCGCTTCGCAGAATTCTTTTGAGCTCGCTTCCCGGTGTTGCAGTCAGCAGCATCAAGATCGACGGAGTGCTTCATGAATTTTCGACGGTTCCCGGTGTCAAGGAGGACGTGACTGAGATCGTTCTCAACGTCAAGGGAATTACGGCGAAGCTTCATTGCAACACACCCAAGACGGTCGTTATTGATGTAACGGGTGAGCAGGAGGTTACTGCGGGGGACATCAAGCAGGACTCCGATATTGAGATTCTGAATCCCGAGCATCACATTGCTACGGTTGGCCCGAATGAGAGATTCTATATGGAGCTTACCTTCGAGCATGGCCGTGGATACGTGTCGCAGGAGCGCAACAAGCAGAATCATACGATATTGGTTGGTCAGACCACGTCGGCTCCCATCGGCACCATTTACACCGACTCCATTTATACACCTGTTTACAAGGTGAACTACTCGGTAGAGAATACCCGTGTGGGTAACATTACCGACTACGACAAGCTTACCCTTGAGGTTCTCACAAACGGAACGATTTCCGCAAAGGAAGCGATTTCGCTTGGCGCCAAGATTCTCAACGAGCATCTCAACTTGTTTGTGGATTTGTCCGATGAAGCAAAGAAGGCAGAGATCATGGTTGAAAGAGAAGCCGTGAAGAAAGAAAAGGTTCTTGAGATGACCATTGAGGAGCTTGACATGTCTGTTCGTAGCTTCAACTGCTTGAAGCGCGCAGGCATTGATACCGTCGAAGATCTGACGAACCGTACCGAAGAGGATATGATCAAGGTAAGAAACCTCGGTAAGAAGTCGCTGGAAGAAGTTATTCAGAAGTTGCATTCTCTCGGCCTCGACTTGAAGAAGGAAGAGGAATAAGCAACAACATCACTTAGAAGGAGGGAACTACAATGCCCGGAAATAGAAAACTCGGCAGAACGTCTGCTCACAGAAAATCTATGCTTCGCGGAATGGTAACCCTTTTGCTCGAGAACGGTCAGGTCGAGACCACGCTGACCAGAGCAAAGGAGATCCGTTCGGTAGCTGAAAAAATGATTACGCTTGGCAAGAAGAATACGCTTGCCACCCGCCGTGCTGCATTTGGATACATCACCAAGAGAGCGGTTGTTACCAAGCTCTTTGAGGAGATCGCACCCAAGTACGAGAACCGTAACGGTGGTTACACCCAGATCTTCAAGCTTGGTCCCCGTAGAGGTGACGCCGCTGAGATGGCGATCATTCGCCTTGTTGACGCGGATGCAAAGCCTGCACAGGATAAGGCTGAGGCGTAAATACGAAAAGAAGCTTCGGGAAGAAATTCTCGGAGCTTCTTTGTTTGTGAACAAAATGTAAACAATGGAGAATTGCCCTTGACCAAACGCGTGTGGCGGGTGTATAATAAGGCCGTATTATTTTATGGAGGAGTGGAAGTCATGAGAAACGCTTTGTGTCAATCGAATATGTCTTCTGCTGTCTCTGCCCGTACTGCGTGTACGGCTTCTTCTGCATCCTTTTTGGCAGTACGCTTTTTTGCGTACTGCTTTTTTTACTATTTTTATTATTTTAAGGCAACCGAATATCAGAAAAGGATACGTGCTTTCGTAGCATAATGAAATTTGATGCCAAAAGCGGTTTCCTTTTCGGAAATCGCTTTTATTTTTTAAATAGAGGTATAAGAGTATGAATCAGCTTGAGGAAAAAAGAAAAGAGATAAGTGCGATCGACGGCGAGATGGCAAGGCTTTTCGAGCGTCGTATGAAGGCTTGCGAAAGAGTGGCTGCATACAAGAGGGAACACGCTCTGCCCGTGTTGGATGCCGATCGCGAGGCGCAGGTGATCGCGCGCGGAGTGGAGAACATTGAGGATCCCACCCTGCGTGAGTATTATGTTAGTTTTATGAATGACGTGATGCGGACGTCGCGCGCGTATCAGACGCGTTTGCTGGAGGGAATGCGCGTGGCATACAGCGGCGTAGAGGGCGCATTTGGTCATATTGCGGCCAAAAAAGCCTTCCCCTTTGCCAAGGTTGAAGCTTGCCCCGATTTTGCCACGGCGTATCACGGCGTGGAGGAGGGCGTTTACGACTGCGCGGTGCTTCCCATCGAAAATAGCTATGCGGGTGATGTGGGGGCGGTTATGGATCTGATGTTCTCGGGTAGCCTTTATGTCAATCAGGTCGTCGAGGTCGAGGTCAACCACAATCTTCTCGTGAAGAAAGGGGTGTCTCTCGATCAGATTAAGTGCGTGGTGAGTCATGCGCAGGCACTTGAGCAGTGTGCAGATTATATTCGTGCAAACGGCTGGGAAACGCTTTCCTATTCCAATACTGCGATGGCGGCCAAATACGTGGCGGAGCAGGAGGATGAGTCGATCGCAGCGATCGCCTCGGAGGAGACGGCTGAGGTTTTCGGGCTTGAGGTTTTGATGCGTAACATTCATACCGCGCGCAACAACACCACGCGGTTCGCCGTGCTTTCGCGCACACAAAATTTGCCCGCGTCGACCGATCGCACGGGACGCGAGCATTTCATGCTGATGTTTACCACCAAAAACGAGGCGGGCGCACTGGTACAGCCCCTCAACATTTTGGGCGCGCATAATTTTAACATGAGAAATCTTAGAAGCCGTCCGATGAAGGAGCTGATCTGGAATTATTACTTCTTCGTGGAGGCCGAGGGCAATATCAGCACGCAAAACGGTCAGGACATGCTTCGTGAGCTGTCGGCGGTCTGCGCGCAGATCAAGCTGGTTGGAACATACCGTTAATACCATTTTTGGAGGCAGTTATGAAACTTCCCGTAAAGCATAGCGGTGGAAGCTATGATATTATTTTGGAACGAGGCGCTCTTGGACATATCGGAGATTATTTGCCGAAAACGGGCAAGGCACTCGTTGTAACCGATGACGGCGTGCCGACAGCCTATGCGCGAGCGGTGGCCGATGCCTTGCCGCAAGCAAGCATCGTGACGCTGAAGCAAGGCGAAGCAACGAAAAATCTGGATTGCTTTCGCTTCCTTCTCTCGCAAATGCTTGCGCTGGATTTTCATCGCACCGATGCCGTAATTGCGGTGGGCGGCGGCGTGATCGGAGATCTTGCGGGTTTTGCCGCCTCGGCCTATATGCGCGGTATTGCGTTTTATAACATTCCCACTACGCTTCTTTCGCAGGTCGATTCGTCGATCGGCGGCAAGGTGGCCGTAGATATGGATGGCGTGAAAAACGTAGTGGGAGCCTTTTATCAGCCCAAACGCGTGATCATTGATCCCGATGTGCTTTCCACGCTTGAGAGAAGACAGTGCTTGGCGGGGCTTTCCGAGGCCATTAAGATGGCGGCAACAAGTGATGCGGTGCTTTTTGAGAGGATCGAGAAGGGTGACGCGCTTGGCGCGGATCTTGATGCCGTGATCGAGGGGGCGCTTCGTATCAAGCGCGACGTGGTGGAGCGCGATACCGAGGAGAAAAACCTTCGAAAAGTGCTCAATTTCGGCCATACGGTCGGTCATGCGATCGAAAGCGAGAAGAACGGCGCGTGGCTTCACGGCGAATGTGTAGCCGTGGGTATGCTGCCCATGTGCGCGCCCAAGGTGAGAGCGCGGATCACCGCCGTTCTTGCGGCGTACGGATTACCCACTGAGGTTTCGTGTGACCGATGGGCACTTTCCGCGCTCATCAAGCACGACAAAAAGGCATCGGGCAACGGCGTGACCGTGGTGTACGTAGAGGAGATCGGAAGCTTTGAATTCCGAACGCTCGATATTGAGGAAATTGAGAAATATATGGAGGCAGGACTTTGAAAAATACTTTTGGAAACAGTATAACGCTTACACTGTTCGGCGAAAGTCACGGAGAGGCGATCGGTGCGGTGCTTGACGGACTTCCCGCAGGCATCGAGGTCGACGAAGGTGTAATTTCTGCGCTCCTTGCAAAACGCCGTCCTGCCTCGGCCGTGGATACGGCAAGGCGGGAAAAGGACGAATTTTGCATCGTGAGCGGTGTGTTTGATGGCAAAACGACGGGAACGCCACTCTGTATCCTCATTCCGAACGAGGACAAGCACAGTGCGGATTACGCCAGCCTTTACGGCAAAGCAAGACCGTCGCACGCCGACTACGCGGCCTTTTGCAAATATCACGGCTTTGAGGACTTTCGCGGTGGCGGACATTTCTCAGGACGGATCACGGCGGCACTTGTGGCGGCGGGCGGTATTCTTTTGCCGATGCTGGAGCGTCTTGGTATTACGGTCGGGACACACATTAAAAGCTGCGCCGACGTTTCGGATCGCGATTTTGACGACGCCAAGGCCGATATTGCTCACTTAAAAGCGGCGGCGTTCCCCGTGCTTGACCAAGAACGCGGGAAAGAGATGACGGCCGAGATCCTTCGCGCGAAGGACGAGCTTGACAGTGTGGGCGGCGTGGCTGAAACGGCCGTTCTTGGTATGCCGGCTGGCGTTGGTGAGCCGTGGTTTGATAGCGTAGAGGGGCTTCTTTCGCACGCGCTTTTCTCCTTGGGTGGCGTAAAGGGCGTGGAATTTGGAGACGGCTTTTCGATGGCGAAAAGTCGCGGAAGCCTTTGCAACGACACCTTTTTGATGAAGAATGGCGAAATTGTGACCGCGACCAACCATAACGGCGGACTGAACGGCGGTATCACCAACGGAATGCCCTTGGTATTTCGGTGTGCGGTAAAGCCAACCCCCTCGATTGCGCGTGAGCAGGACACGGTGGACTTTTTGCACCAGGAAAATGTAAAGCTTGCGATCAAGGGGCGTCACGATCCCGCGATCATTCGCCGCATCTGCCCCGTCATCGACTGCGTAACGGCTCTGGTGCTTTGCGATCTGCTGGCCGTTCGCTACGGAACCGATATTTTTGGAAAAGGAAAGGAAGCACTTTGAGAAAAGTGCCGAGAAAATATGAAGCTTTTGGTGATCAACGGGCCGAATTTGAATATGCTCGGTATTCGTGAGCCCGATATTTACGGAAAAGACACCTACGCCGACCTGATTGCTCGGATCGAAAATTACGCGCAGACGCTCGGTGTCACGGTGGAGTGCTATCAGTCCAATCACGAGGGCGCGATCGTGGATAAAATTCAAGAGGCGTATTTTACAGGGGTGGACGGTATCGTTCTCAACCCTGCGGCCTATACGCACACGAGCGTGGCGATTGCTGATGCACTTAAGGCGGTAAGCATTCCTTTCGTTGAGGTTCACATTTCGGATGTGGACAAGCGAGAGGGATTTCGACAGGTCAGCTATGTTCGGGAGATTGCGCAGAGGACGATAAGCGGCAAGGGTTTTGCGGGTTATCTTGAGGCCATGGAGCTTTTGGTGGCAGAGCATGAGAGTTGAGATCGAAAAGGGAACGGCACATGGTCGCGTACGCATTCCGCCCTCCAAAAGTGCCGCGCACCGACTGCTTTTGGGGGCAGCGTTAGCCAAGGGAAGAAGCCTTCTTCACGGTATGGCCTTCAGCGAGGATATTTTAGCTACGATCGATTGTATTTGCGCACTTGGCGCGAAGGTTTTGATTGACGGTGACACGGTGACGGTGGAGGGAATCGGCGGAAAACGCATCGAGCGCGAGGGGCTTCCTCTTTTGCCCTGCCGCGAGAGCGGAAGCACGCTTCGGTTTCTGATTCCCCTTGCCATGCTTTCGGGCGGAGGCGTTTTTGGTGGTACCGAGCGTCTCGTGGCGCGCGGTGTGGGAATTTATGAGAATTTATTTGATTTTGCCGATTTTACAAAGGAAAAGAATCAAATTACCGTGCGCGGTAGTCTCAAGGCAGGCTATTATCGCGTGTCGGGCGACGTGAGCAGTCAGTTTATTACAGGACTTTTGCTGGCGCTTCCCATGCTTGACGAAGATAGCATGGTGGAGATTTTGCCCCCCTTTGAGAGCCGCGGCTACGTGGATTTGACCGTGGCAATTCTCCAACGCTTCGGCGTGGAGATCGAAAAAAAAGGAGAATTTTGCTTTTTTGTGCGCGGCGAAGTCGGTTATTCGCCCGTGGAAGCCGAGGTGGAGGGCGATTGGTCGCAGGCGGCCTTCTTTTACGGGTTAAATGTCCTCGGCGGTGAGGTCGAAGTGGACGGTCTTGATGCCGAAAGCGTACAGGGTGACCGTGTTTGCTTGGAAATCTACGAAAAAATGAGACGCGGCAACCTTTCGGCCGATCTTTCGGACTGTCCCGATCTTGCCCCCGTTCTGTTTGCGACGGCGTGCATGGGAAAGGGCGCGCGCTTTACGGGTACGCGGCGGCTTTCCATTAAGGAAAGCGATCGTGCGCGCGTGATGGCTGAGGAGCTGCGGAAGTTTGGTGCCGAGATCACGGTAAGAGAAAACGAGGTGGAGGTTGCACCTGCGGAGCTTCACATGCCACGGGAGATTCTTTCGGGGCATAACGATCACCGCGTGGTGATGGCACTTTCGGTGCTTGCGACGCGATTTGGCGCCGTGATCGACGGGGCCGAGGCGATTGCCAAGAGTTATCCTTCGTTTTTTGCGGATATGAGAAATTTGGGACTTAAGATACGGGAATTATGATGGAATTGAAAAATAAGAAAATTTTGGTCGTGGGGCTCGGACTTATTGGCGGAAGCTACGCCGCGGCACTCTCCGCCGCGGGCTATGAGGTGGGCGGCATTGACTGCTTGCAGGAAAGCGTGGATTATGCGCTGTCCGAGGGCTTTATTGCCAAGGGACAGAGCAAGGTGACTGCGGACTACGTCGGTGACTTTGATGTGATCGTTTTCGCGCTCTATCCGCACGTTTTGTTCGATTGGGTTGAGTGTTACGGAGGCTTTATCAAACAAGGCGCGCTTGTGACCGACGTAACAGGCGTGAAGGGTGAGGTCGTTTACCGTATGCAAAAGCTCCTCGGCGAGAGAGCCGAATTCGTGGGGGCACATCCCATGGCAGGACGCGAGGTTTACGGCATAAAAAATGCGAGTGCCACGCTCTTTTGCGGGGCAAACTATATCGTAACGCCAACCGAGAAGAATACCGAGGGGGGAATTGTACTTTGTGAAGCACTTGGCCGCGCGCTCGGTGCGCGCCGTGTGAGCCGTCTTTCGCCCGAGGAGCATGACGAAATGATCGGCTTCCTTTCTCAGCTTACGCACTGCATTGCCGTGTCGCTGATGACCTGTAAGGAGTCGCATCAGCTCGTGGACTATACGGGCGACTCCTTCCGCGATCTGACGCGCATTGCCAAGATCAATGAGAATATGTGGAGCGAGCTTTTCCTCATGAATAAGGCCGAGCTTCTCTCGCAGATGGATCTGTTTTTGGAGCACTTTACGGCTTTGAAGGATGCGCTGGAAAAGGAAGATGCCGAAACTATGAAGCAAATGATGCGCCTCTCAACCGAGCGCAGAAGCTATTTTGATAAAAAATAAAACAAATTGATTTTTTGATAAATTGATGTTTATCGGTGGGAACGCTTAGGGAACTTTTTGAAAAAAGTTCCCTAAGAACCCTCAAAAACTTTTCCTGCGGGCAAAATGGGTGTTGCCGATCTGTAAAACGAACGAATGAGAAAAAACGAACGTAAGAGACGCTGTTCAAGTCATTTTGAGGCCGTCCGGGGAGACGGCCGAGGGCGCGCAAATGCTACATCGCCGAAAAGAAAGCGAGCTTTCTTTGTCGGCGTGTAAGCTTTGCGCTGACGGACAACCGCTTCGCGGTTGTCCGTCCCAAAATGACGTAAAGCTCTTGCAAACCAATTCGGCGAAAGTTTCGGTCAAGCCTTTTCAAAGGCTTGTGGGGTGTGGGGCAACGCCCCACATAAACAGACCGATAAATCAAAATTTGAAGTGAATAATTATTGTGACAGCGTTTCGAATACAAGAATTTTTGACGGATATTGGAGGGATTTTTTATGAATATGGAATTTAGACGCAAGCTTCCCGAGCCGCGCGAGGTGATGGAGATGTACCCCGTGACCGAGGAGATGAAAGCGCAGAAGGCAAAAAACGACGCGGAGATCCGTCGTGTGTTTACGGGTGAGAGTGACAAGCTGATTCTCGTGATCGGGCCCTGCTCGGCCGACCGTGAGGATGCCGTGCTTGACTATATTTCGCGTTTGCGTAAGGTACAGGACAAGGTGCAGGATAAGGTCGTGATCATTCCGCGTATCTACACCAACAAGCCGCGTACCACGGGCGCGGGCTATAAGGGCATGCTTCATCAGAGCGATCCGCACGAGTCCCCTGATATGCTACGCGGTCTGATGGCCATTCGCCGCCTGCATATCAAGGCGCTTTCCGAGACCGGATTTTCGAGTGCCGATGAGATGCTGTATCCCGAAAATCACCGTTACCTCGCCGACGTGCTTTCCTATGTGGCGATCGGTGCGCGTTCGGTGGAAAATCAGCAGCACCGTTTGACTGCAAGCGGCTTGGAGCTTCCCGTTGGTATGAAAAATCCGACGAGTGGCGACCTTTCGGTCATGGTCAATGCCATCAAGGCCGCGCAGAGCGGACACGTGTTCAGCTACGGCGGTTACGAGGTTAAGAGCCACGGAAATCCCCTGACGCACGCCGTGCTTCGCGGTTGGGTGAATAGTCAGGGAACTACATTCCCCAACTATCACTACGAGGATCTCAGCCGTCTTTGTGCCATCTACGCCGAGAGCGGCCTTGCGGATCCTGCCGTAATCGTGGATACCAACCACTCCAATTCGGGCAAACGATGGGAGGAGCAGATACGCATTTCCAAGGAGATCTTACACAGTACCCGTCATTCGCCCGAGATCTTCCGACTCGTGAAGGGACTTATGATCGAATCCTATATCGAGGACGGTTGTCAGAAGGTGGAGGATGGCGTATACGGCAAATCGATCACCGATCCCTGTCTCGGTTGGGAAAAGACCGAGCGGCTGATTTTGGAGATCGCCGATCTCAGAGCATAAGAAAAAACGCTTCGCGAATTTCGCGAAGCGTTTTCTGTCTATATACTTGATTTTTGTAAGAATTTGCTGTATAATACAATCATTGTAGATTTTTCTCTGAAAAGGAGAATATATGGACGTACAAAAAATAAAAAACGAAAATTACGCCGATAACCTGTTGCGTCTTGCGCTTGACGTGGGCGAAGGAATGCTCAAAAACGGCGGCGAGATCAGTCGCGTGGAGGATACGATCGAACGAATCTGTCACGCGTACGGCGCGGTACACGTAGAGGTATTTACCATCATTTCGGTCATTCATGCCTCGGTACGAATGGGCGATGATAGCTATTCCTCGCAAATGCGCCGCGTGAAAAGCACGGGCATGAATCTTACGGTGCTTGAGGAGCTGAACGCGCTCTCGCGCGAGGTCTGCCGTGAGAAGCCGTCGCTTACTTACTTTGATGAAAAAATCCACGAGCTGAAGCAACATAAGGGATATTCTCCCATCGTTTCCATGCTTGCGTGGGCGTTGGCTGCGGCAAGCTTTGCCGTTTTCTTTGGGGGCGGCGTGTGGGAGTGCCTGTGGGCAGCACTTGCTGGCGTAGTCATGTTCTGCATTGATACCTATTCGCCGCGCCGCATGAATGCCATTGCCAAAAATGTGATGTCAGCCTTTCTGACCTCGCTTGTTGCGGGCGTTTCGGTGCTTTTTCACGCGAACGGTAACGGAAGCGTGATCATTATGGGATCGCTTATGCTTTTGGTGCCGGGTGTTTCAATCGGCACGGCCATGCGTGATATCTTTTGCGGCGATCTGCTTTCGGGGACGCTTCGGCTTTTGCAGTCCTGTCTTTCGGCACTGATGTTGGCCTTTGGCTATATTCTTGCCGCAACGCTTTTGGGAGGTGGCGCAATATGACCTTTTTCAATCTGCAGCTTTTGGTGCGGCTTATTACCTCGGCGCTCGGCTCGTGTGCCTTTGCGCTCATCTTCAAAACGCATAAGCGTCATTTGCTCCTCTTAAGCTTTTCGGGCTTGGTGACCTATTTCGTGTATTACACCGTCAGTTATTTTGGGGGCGGCTTTTTCGTTGCCTCCTTTGCGGCGACCTGCTTTGCGGCAACCTTTGGCGAGCTTTGTGCGAGACTTTGCCGCGCCCCTGCCGTGATCTATCTGTTGACGGGACTTATCCCCATCGTGCCCGGTGGCGAGGCCTATTATACGATGCGGTATCTGTTGGAGCGCAATATGCCGCTGGCCAACGAAAAGCTTTTGGCTACGGGTGGGGTAGCACTCGGAATCGCGGGCGGTATCGTACTCGTTTCGCTCGTTTTCGGTGTGATCGGTGACCGCTTGGCGCAAAGGCAACGGGCGAGAGTGGAGGGCGAACGTGGCAAGCATTAAGAAGATTTTGGATTTTTCGGCACCCGAGCTTGATATTTTCGTCCGACTCACAGGCGCGCAGCTTCGCTCGCGCTTGGAGCCCGAAAAGGGCATTTTTATAGCGGAAAGTCCTACGGTCATTGAGGTGGCACTTGCTTCGGGGCTTGAGCCCGTGGCGCTTTTGACCGATGAACGACTTCTTCCATCACTTGTCGAAATCATCGAAAAATGCGGGGACATTCCCGTGTACTGCGCCGAAAAGACGGTGCTTGAGGGGCTTACAGGCTTTGCGCTGACGCGCGGCGCGCTTTGCGCGATGCGGCGTCCGTCAAAAAAGAGAGTGGAGGAGCTTCTTGAGGGGGCCAAGCGTGTGGCTGTGCTTGAGGAGATCGCCGACTCAACCAACGTGGGTGCTCTCTTTCGTTCGGCGGCGGCACTTGGTATGGACGCGGTGCTGGTCACACCCACCTGTTGCGATCCGCTTTGTCGGCGCGCCGTGCGCGTGAGCATGGGTACGGTCTTTCAGGTGCCCTGGACGCAGATCGGCGAAACGCCTGCCGATTGGCCCGAGAGGGGCCTTGAGCGGCTTCGCGCGCTCGGCTTCAAGACGGCGGCGATGGCACTTGACGACCATTCGGTGAGCATTGACGACGAGGCACTGATGCGCGAGGATAAGCTTGCCGTTATTCTCGGCACGGAGGGGGACGGCCTATCGAAGACAACCATTGCCACCTGCGATTATACGGTGAAGATCCCGATGTATCACGGGGTAGACTCGCTGAACGTGGCGGCGGCAGGTGCCGTGGCCTTTTGGCAGTTGACGAGAAAAAAATAAAAAACACGGGATTTTCGCCATTGGCGAAGATCCCCACGCCCTGCGCCTGACAAGCGAGCTTGTCGATCTAGGGTGACAGTAGATATACGAAACCGCTGTCACCATAGTTCCACCTCTGCAATTCGTAAAATTGTGTGTATAAAGTATACCATAGAATTGTGAATAAATCAATCTCTTTTATAGGACACAGATTCCCGAAAGTGCAATTTTGGGGAACAGGATAAGGAGAGGGGGGCAAATTGCCATCACATGCCAATTTTTCGCCCTCTCCGAGTGTTTTGCAAGTGGGATACCCACCTTGCGAGAATGAAAAAGGCAGCCGAAATCGACTGCCCAATCATTATTTCAAATCTTCGGCTTTAAAGGTAGTATAGCCCTCGTAGTAGTAGCTGTGGTCAATTCCTTTCATAAATACCTGTCGGTCGTTGACCTTATCTGTCAAAGCATTTTTTAAGAGGTGCTTGATTTCAATATCTTTGATAGGACTTCTTTCCATAGCAAGAAGATAATCCTCCTTATCCACAAAACTCCAGTCCACAACCATTCCAATTTCGCTTTTTAGTATATGGTCAAGCCAAATGCGAGTCGAACGGCCGTTTCCCTCTCTAAAAGGGTGAGCTACGTTCATTTCAACATATTTTTCAACGATTTCATCGAATGTGCTCTGAGGCATTTTTTCGATATTTTCGAGCGCGGTATGGAGATACATAAGTGGAGCAAATCTAAAATTTCCCTTTGCGATGTTCACCGTTCGTATCTGACCTGCAAAGTCGTATATGTCAGAAAAAAGGAAAGCGTGTATTTTAGAAAGAGCATCAAACGTTCCTGGGGTAAGAGAAGAAAGGAAATTGGTTTCGAAAAGTTCTATTGCGCGTGTTTTACTGATTCTTTCTTCTTCGCGGGCAAGCTCCGCAGAATCGGTTATTCTTAATTTGTTTTCAAGTGCCATATTTTCTCCTTTCTCAAGTACATATATCTACTGATATTATACCACAAAACTGTACTTTTTTCAAGCGAAAATAGCAAGCTATAAAAACATCTTAAAAATGGCACCCCCAACGGGAATCGAACCCATAACTACCCCTTAGGAGGGGGTTATTATATCCATTTAACTATGGAGGCGTGCTATTCAGTTGTTTTTTTCGCTCGGGTGTACAAAAGGTGTACAAAATGTTTTTCGACTCAAAAATTGGTGTTATTTCGCTAATGTTTGAGTATATCTTTTCGGATAGCTCACCCCTTAGGAGGGGGTTATTATATCCATTTAACTATGCAGGCGGATATTGAATTTTGGTCGTTGATTACGCAAGCCGACTGAAATATTGTATCACAGTCTACCTAAAAAATCAAGTGTTTTTTGTAAATGCTTTATATCTTCTTGTGTTTTTGATTTTTCAAAGCAAGCCGTATTCCGATCGGATTTTCCAAAAATTCATTTTGGGAATCGTGATAGGAAAAATTTTAAAAGCCCTTGACAAAAGTGGGGAGGCATGGTATGATAATATTAACAATGTTGACGGGAATAAGTAGCGGTTTGGGAATCCTTCAGAGAGGCGTCGGTCGGTGCGAGACGTTGGAGAAAAGGCCGTGAAGCTCTCCCCGAGTTCCGCCCTAATCGGCGGTGGTGCGCCCATTATCGCGCGGAGATCGCATCTCCTGGAGGCGTCGTCTCGTGAGAGGGACGCAAAATAAGGTGGTAACACGAAGCCTATGCTCTCGTCCTTATCGAAAAGGACGGGGCTTTATTTTTTTGAAAGGAATTCAAAAGCATGAAATGGACGTCTTTAAATGAGCTGAGAGAAAAGTATCTCTCCTTTTTTGAGAGCAAGGGACACCTGCGTCTCCCTTCCTTCCCCTTGGTACCCATTAACGACAAGTCGCTTCTTCTGATCAATTCGGGCATGGCCCCCATGAAGAAGTATTTCACGGGCGAGGAGGAGCCGCCGCGCAAACGCGTGACGACCTGCCAAAAGTGCATCCGTACGCCTGACCTTGAGCGTGTGGGCCATACTGCGCGTCACGGCACCTATTTTGAGATGCTGGGTAACTTCTCCTTTGGCGATTACTTCAAGGACGAGGCGATTCCGTGGGCGTGGGAGTTCCTCACCGAGTGGTTGGAGATCCCTGCCGACAAGCTTTGGCCCTCGATCTACGAGAATGACGAGGAGGCCTTTGTGCTTTGGAAGGACAAGGTGGGCGTGGACCCTGCGAAGATCGTCAGACTGGGTAAGGCTGACAACTTCTGGGAGCATGGAAGCGGCCCCTGCGGCCCCTGCTCCGAGATCTATTTTGACCGCGGACTGAAGTACGGCTGCGGCTCGCCCGACTGTAAGCCGGGTTGCGACTGCGATCGCTTTATGGAGATCTGGAACAACGTGTTCTCGCAGTTCAACAACGACGGAAACGGTAACTACACCGACCTTGCGCAGAAGAACATCGACACGGGTATGGGACTTGAGCGTCTTGCCTGCGTGATGCAGGGCGTGGACAATCTTTTTGAGGTGGACACGGTACGTAAGATCCTTGACACCGTTTGCGCGATCGCGGGCAAGAAATACGGCGAGGACGCGAAGAACGACGTTTCGATCCGCGTGATTACCGACCACATTCGCAGCTCGACCTTTATGATCTGCGACGGCGTTATCCCCTCCAACGAGGGACGCGGCTACGTTTTGCGCCGTATTCTGCGCCGCGCTTGCCGCCATGCGAAGCTTCTGGGCATCGACCGCGCCTTCCTTTGCGAGCTTTGCGAGGTCGTGATCGGCGAGAACATCAGCGCCTATCCCGAGCTTGCGGAGAAGAAGGACTATATCCTCAAGATCATTGCCAACGAGGAGAGCCGCTTTGATGCGACGATCGACTCGGGTCTTGCCATTCTTGCTGGCATCATGGATGCCGCGGCAGAGAAGGGAAGTAAGGTCATTGACGGCGAGAGCGTATTCAAGCTTTACGATACCTACGGCTTCCCGATCGACCTTACGCGTGAGATCGCGGACGAGAAGGGATTTTCGGTGGACGAGGATGCGTTTGCCGCACTTATGAAAGAGCAGAAGGAGCGCGCAAGAGCCGCACGCGGCAATGTGGGCGGTTGGGACGAGAGCTCCAAGTCGCTTCTTTCCGAGATCGAAAAGACCGCGTTTGTGGGCTATACCGCAACCGAGACCGAGGCCAAGGTTGTGGCAATTCTTGCCGACGATATGCTGGTGGACGAGGTCAACGAGGGTGAATTTACGCTCATTCTTGACAAAACCGTCTTCTACGGCGAGGGCGGCGGTCAGGTGGGTGACACGGGTTGCATCGGAACCGATACGGTGTGCGCGTCGGTTCTTGATACCAAGAAGGCCGACGGCGTATATCTCCATATCTGCCGTATGAACGAGGGCACCATTAAGGTGGGCGACATTCTTTCGGTCGAGGTGGACGCCGAGCGTCGCGCGGCCATCATGCGTAACCACTCCTCGCTTCATCTGTTGCAGGCGGCTCTTCGCGAGGTGCTGGGTAAGCACGTCGAGCAGGCAGGCTCTTACGTGGATGAGAAGGGCGGACGCTTTGACTTCACGCACTTCGCGGCCATGAGTGCCGAGGAGATCGCCAAGGTCGAGGCTATTGTAAACGAAAATATTCTTCGCGGCATGGCGGTCGACACGGTGGAGACCGACATCGAGAGCGCGAAGAAGATGGGTGCTATGGCACTCTTTGGTGAAAAGTACGGCAAGATCGTACGTGTGGTCAAGATGGGCGATTTTTCGACCGAGTTCTGCGGCGGTACACACGTCGAGAATACGGCCAAGGTCGGACTCTTTAAGATTGTTTCCGAGTCCTCGGTGGCGGCGGGGGTTCGCCGTATCGAGTGTACGACGGGATTTGGTGTGTTGGCAATTCTCGAGGAGCAGAGAAGAGCGATTGCCGAGGTGGCAGGCGAGCTGAAGACCCAGCCCTCCGACATTTCCAAGAGAGCCTCGCAGCTGCAGGGTGAGCTTCACGCGGCCAAGAAGGAGATCGAGGCTCTCAATGCCAAGCTTGCGGGCTCGAAGCTTGCGGGACTCATGGAAGGTGCCGTGCAGGTCGGTGCTGTAACGCTGGTGACGGCAAGCCTTGCGGATATGCAGCTTGACGCGGCGCGTACGCTGGCCGACGAGATCAAGGCAAAATATCCGAATGCGGTAGCCGTGCTTGCCGTGGAACAGGGCGGAAAGCTTAACTTTCTTGCCTCTGCAGGTAAGGACGCAGTGGCGGCAGGCGCACACGCAGGTAAGCTTGTGGGCGCGGTGGCGGCCGTGACCGGCGGTAAGGGCGGTGGACGTCCCGACAACGCGATGGCGGGCGGCGCAGATGCGACGAAGATCGCCGAGGCCTTGGCGGCGGCAAAGGATGTTCTTGCGGGTATGCTGAAATAATATGGACTGTGGGAGTCGCAGACAGACGTTTGCGGCTCCCTTGTTGTTTCTTATATTTCTTCGGATCCTATGACATGCTAACGCGTGAAAAACGTGTGGATCGAAATTTATAATAATTTTTCATTTTTCGGCTTTTCTGTTTGTGAAAAAGTACATTTTTTGCCCTTGCAGTTTGTGAAAATCTACAAAGTTGCGAAGCCCTTATTGACAAAAAATCAATAAAATGTTAAAATGATTTGTTCTTATCTACAAAATTCCTAAATTGTGTAGGATTTTTCAAAGGTGGATAGGCTATAAAAAATAAAACAACATAAAAGGAGAAAAAGTATGATGAAAACGGCAAAATCGGCAAGAGCCTTGCGCCTGCTTTTCACGCTTGCGCTTCTGGCACTTTTGGTGATCGGTTGCGCGGTGACGGCGTCGGCAGATGATCTCGTTTGGGATCTTCTTCGCGACCAGGACGCAGGCTATGAGGTAAACAGAGGAAGCTGGGTGGAGGAGACCGATAGGGATGGCTCTACCTATCTGCAAAACGCTGGAAATAGCGGTATCTATATTTACGATACCAAGAACATCCTCGGTACATATCAGACCTTCTCGATGGAGGGCGATTTCTATTTTGAAGCCTTCCCCACGGGTATTCGAGAGGGAAAATATACCCCCGAGGACAGACCTCTTTCTTTTATTTGTTGGATATATAACGACAAGGATGGAAACTATGCGAATTCCAACGCGATCCGTCTGGACAGCGAGGGCTATATCTATACCAATACCACGGGCTCGTCGAAGACCGACCTTCAGCTTTCGACAGGAAGATGGTACAACATTCGTTGCGTTTTCACCCCCAAGAGCGGTCAGTGTGAAATGTACATCGACGGCGAAAAGGAGCTTGATTTTACGATTTCTGCTTTCGACCCCGAGACGCGTGTTTCGGGAGCCGTTCGCTATTTTGACGCGTACTATAGCTGGGGCGCCCAAATGAAGAATCTTCTGGTCAAGACCGACAGTGACTATGTCATCGGTGAGCGTACGGAGGAGGCGGCCGACTACATCGGTTACCAGACCTCCAAGCCCGAGAATGGAAAATTCTCCTTCCGCGCTATCATGGGCGTAAACGACACGGTATACAACCGTATCGGCTATGAGGTTCTTTTGCTTGAGAGAGACGACGACGGCGTGATCCACACCAGCACCCTTGCCGACAGAGCTAAGGTGGTTTATGAGACGTTGAAGGATGCAAGCGGTAAGGCTTATAACGTAAAAGAGCTTTACGGCTACAATTACGCGGCGGCCATCGAGATCAAGGATCTTCCCGAAAGACCGACCTACGGCTCGTTTGAGCTTGTGGTCCGTCCTTACGTTTTGGATATGAACGGCTTCCGTCTTTACGGTGAGTCGATGATCCTTTCGTATGCAAGAGATACGGATGAAAACGGCTTCCCCGTGCTTGATCACAAGAGAGAGCGCTTCTATCGCGTTGAGGCAACCGATGATGCGCAGGCGTACAACACGCTCGATTACGCACACGAGATCTTTACGTCGGACCCTGTTCTGCAGGCAAGGAACTCCGATGTAAATAACCGCGAGCCCGCCTGTGCTTCTTATTTCAAGTTTACGCTTTCTCCCGAGCTTGCCAAGGCCGTAGAGACGGCATCTTCGGCAAGACTTTACATCTGCATTCAGAATTTGAGGACGACCAAACCCGAGGTTGTCGTTCATGGAACAGGAACCGAGTGGGATGAAACGGTTTTGAATGCCAAAAACGTAAACGCATTGGCACCCACGCAGGAATATATTGGGGAATCCGAGGCTCAGGATGACCTGTATTTCTCGATCGATATTTTCCAATATCTGTTCGAGTCGGCACTCAACGACGACGGCAGCATGACGGTGTCCTTCCGTGTAACGCAGAAGGGCTACGGCATCGACGGCGAAGTTATTTATTTGCATTCCAAGGAGTCCAAGCAGGGCCTTGTACCTTATATCGAGATCGTAAGCACGCTATACGAGAACCCCCTGAACTTCGAGAAGTACGGAAACGATGGCTATGAGCCTTGGGGATACGCCGAGCACCTTGTGGACGAGTGGTTCGGCGGTCTCCGCGACGAGATCTGGCCCAAGGATGAAAACGGCAACAGCATCTATTACGAAATTCAGGGACTTCACGCCAACGGCTATAATGCGACGGCGGCAACGGGAGACTTTACGCGCGAGATGCCCTGGGTGCAGAACATGTGGTCGGATACGCCCGATAACAATTACACCCTTCCCGTTGCAAACTGGAAGGCAGATCGTTTCGCCCGTACCTTAAGTACGCTGGGTACCAGCACCGCCAACGCTTTCCTTACCTCTGAGTATGCTGAGCATATTGCGGAATACGATGTTTACGGCGGTATTACCAATGCGGGCTTTACGGGTACGGCAACCGGCTTCTTCCACGTAGAGAGCTACAATGGCAGACCCTACATCATTGACCCCATTGGCAACCCCTATTTTGCAGTGGGTATGAATGAGGTGAATATCCGCGGAACCGAAAATCAGCAGGACTACGCCATCCGCGAATTCGGTAGCAAGGAGGCTTACTTTAAGGCTATCACCGAAAAGCTTCAGGCTATGGGTGTCAATACGGCGCATGTCAGCGACACCGATGCGGTTCTTGCCGTAGAGGACGGACTTTCGGTCGTTATCAATTTCAGCACGGTGGGCTCGTATATGCAGTCGCTCGGCCGCTCTTCGCTTGCGGAGGGTATGGGTGATAACAACAATACCAGATGTATCTTTGAGCCTGGCTTTGTAAAGGAAGCCAACAAGATCATCAAGCGTCAGATCGATAAATACGGCTATGCGGACAATCCTCGCGTCTTTGGTTATACCTCGGATAACGAGCTTCCCTCCGAGCTGAATATGCTTGACAACTATTTGACGCTGGATCCTTTGAGTGACAACACCAACGCCTTCTCGTATGCTACGGCATGGACGTGGCTGGCGAGACGTATGAACGATCCGTACCCGACGCTTGACAAGTATTATGCGTCTCCCGAGCTTGAGGCAATTCGTTTGGAATTCCAGGGCTTCTGGTACGCAAGATACTATAAGGTCGTAAGCGAGGCTGTTAAGGCGGCTGACCCGAACCATATGTATATGGGCTCGCGTGCCAACCTTAACTGTTTGACGGAGGAATGGATCATCCGTGCGGCAGGTCATTATACCGATCTTACCACGGCCAACCTTTACGGTGGTATGAACCCGAAGGCCGATACCATTAACAATCTGTATCGCTACACGGGCAAGCCCTTTATCGTTACCGAGTTCTTTGCTAAGGGAACCGATGCCATCGACGCCAACGGCTATAAGCTTGCGAACTCCACGGGTGCAGGTATTCTCGTGCAGACGCAGCAGGACAGAGCCGAATACTACGAGCACTATACGTTGGCTCTTCTTGAGTCGCAGGCTTGCGTAGGCTGGACATGGTACCGTATGCGCGATAACGACCAGAGCCTTTATAACTGGATCGATCAGGGAAAGACGGTCTATATGGCGTACGTACAATACGGTGCCAATGCGGCTGCCAAAACCTATGCCGATAAGGAAGGTAAGGTATATGCGGCAGATGCGGTCGGAAAGGTGGACCGAATCTACAACGGTGACGGTATCGCATCCAACCAAAACGTCAACAAGGGCGTGTTTAACAGCACATTTGACTCGGTGGTTACCGTTTATACCTACGACGAGGACGGAAAGTTGCTTTCCTCTCAGAGCTATATAGTTGCGGATCCTAAGAGCGAAAATGTGGCTGACGGAACGATTCTGGGAGGTGTTGAAGGAGGAACCTTCTTCATTGGCAAGTCGGAGACGGGAACCGGCTATACCGAGACGGTGCTCACGGTTTACAGGGGAACCTATGTAGCCTTTGCCAACTCGATCAAGATGATCAGCGATCATGTGATCGGACTTGTTAACTATTTCGATGCACAGTAAATAAAAGTGAATGCTCGGCATTGCCATACGGCAATGCCGAGCGTCTTAAAACACGAAACAAAACAACTACGGGGGAATGCATCAAACAAAGCGCTATCCTTAGCTCACTTGTGTGTCGATGGTTTTTGCGGATGATGCTTTGAGCGGTTGTGATGCATTGTATGGCCAGGGATTTGGCAGACGACATCTCATTTTGTAAAAAAAAGAATATTTTTTTCAAAAAGGTATTGACAACGGGAAAGAATTATGGTATAATCTTGGACGTTGGCCCGTTGGTCAAGCGGTTAAGACGCTAGCCTCTCACGCTGGAAACATGGGTTCGATTCCCGTACGGGTCACCAAAAAAGAAACATCCGAACTTAGTTCGGATGTTTCTTTTTATTATCCAAGCCGCAGGCTTGGTATGCAATCAAGGCGTATAGTATCACCGAAGGTGTATTGTTCTGCGGCTTGATTCCATTCGCGACTTTGTCGCCATTCCATACTGCAACGAGTTTTGTACGATTTTTTCTTTTTCTATTGATTTTTCAAAAAGATTGTGTTATAATACAAATTATATATAAAAGAAAAACGGAGGCTTTTTATGAGCAGAGTCTGGTTGTTTGCTGTTGCCGCAATATGTCTTTTGGCGCTGGCATATGTCGCATACAATTACATTCGTATGAAAAAAATGGGAGAAGGTACCGAAAGAATGGTCAAAATGAGTGCGATCATTCGGGAGGGGGCCAACGTCTTTTTGAAAAAGGAGTTTGCTACCATTGCCATCGTGATCGCGGTGATTTCGGTATTGTTTACACTCTTTTTGGAAACCTATAGTGGCCTTACTTACATATTCGGCGCGCTTATGTCGAGTGTCGTTTGTATTCTCGGTATGAAGAGCGCGACCTATGCCAACGTAAGAACGGCAAACGTGGCGCGCGAGACGCTTTCGATCGGTAAGACCGTGAAGGTGGCCCTTTGCGGTGGCTCGATCAGCGGTCTTTCGGTGCAGGCGTTCGGCCTTCTCGGTCTTGTTCTGATTGCTCTCATTAGCGGCGTGGGACCGCAGGATCTTGCAACGGCTACGGGGCTTGGTCTTGCACAGTACGAGGGATGCGGTGTGATCGCGATCGACGCGCTTCTTACCAACACCTCTATTATGCGAATCACAACCTATTCGCTCGGTTGCTCTACAGTAGCCATGTTCAACCGCGTGGCAGGTGGTAACTTTACCAAGGCGGCCGATATTTCGGCTGACATTCTCGGCAAGATCCGCAACGATCTTCCCGAGGACGATAGCCGCGTTCCCAACGTAATTGCCGATTTTATCGGCGACAACGTAAACGACGTGGCGGGTAACTGCTCCGACCTTTTGGAGAGCTTTGTGGCTACCATGGCGGCGTCGATCATCGTGGCGATCGGCTTCCTCTCGCATTTGGGTATGACGGGAGCGTTCTTTACCTCCTCTTACGTATTTCCGCTCGTTGTTGCGGGCGGCGGTCTCGTCGGTTGTCTGATCGGTCTTATTTACGCTTCGTTTAAAAAGATGGGCGACGATCCTTCTAAGGAGCTTAACCTTGCTACTTATATTTCGGCAGGTATCTCCGTGCTTACCTGCGGCGTGGCTGCCTATCTGGCTTTCGGTAAGGCAGACGCTTCGCTTATTTCCGAGCTGGGCTTTAAGGCGGGCTGGCTCTCGCCTTGGATCTGTGCGGTGTTCGGTATTGCCAGCGGTGTGGCTATCGGCGTGATCACCGAATACTATACGAGCGATAAAAATAAGCCTACTCGTGGGATCGCGGAATATGCCACCGAGGGCGAGGCCTTCCTTGTGACCAAGGGAGATGCGGTCGGTTCGCGTTCCTGCTTGCTTCCCTTGGCAATTATTGCGGCGTCTCTTTTGATCTCGGGCGCACTTTGTGGCATTTACGGCATTGCGATTGCTTCGCTTGGTATGCTTTCCTTTGTGGGAACCACGGTCTCGATCGACGCCTTTGGCCCGATTGCCGATAACGCGGGCGGACTTGCGGAGTCCTGCCATTTGGATGCGAGCGTTCGTGCGATCACCGATAAGCTGGATTCGGTCGGTAACACTACTGCCGCCATCGGCAAAGGCTTTGCTATCGGCTCGGCGGCTTTTGCCACCGTTTCGCTTATCGTTGCCTTCATTGGAAATTACGCGTCAGCAAACCTCAAGGTTCCGTCCTTTAGTGATACGACCCTCATTCCCGTGCTCGCGGGTCTTATTCTCGGCGGCGCACTGATCGAATTTTTCACCGCCGTTCTTACCGACAACACGATAAGCTCGGCCAAGGAGCTGGCACAGGTCGGAAACCGACAGCTTTCGGATCCTGCCGTGCTGGCGGGCGAAAAGGATCCCGACTATAACGAGTTGGTTCGCTTGGCGACGGCGTCGGCCTTGAAGAAGATGCTTTTCCCCTCGGTTCTGGCTTTGGCGATCCCGCTTGTGGGCGGCGTGATCTTTGGTCTTGATTTCGTTCTCGGTCTTTTAATCGGTGCTACTATCGTGGCAACGCCCCGTGCTATCTTTATGGGCAACTCGGGTGGTGCATTCGATAACGCGAAGAAGTATATTGAAAGCGGAAGCCTTGAAGGACACGGCAAGGGCTCGGCGGCGCACAAGGCGGCTGTTACGGGTGACACCATTGGCGATACCCGTAAGGACGTTGTGGGTGTAGCACTCAATATCTTCATTAAAATGATGTCCACTGTGGCAACCACGCTATTCGTGCTGATCGCGGCACTGAGCGCACTTGTTTCGATTCTTTAAATCTAAAAAGGACTGAGTTGTTTCGACCGACTCAGTCCTTTTCGTTTACAAGAAAGGGATCGGATCGTAAAGATCCGATCCCCAATTTGCCTTAGATCTTTTTCAACGCCCGCCAAAGTGCGTCAAGATCGGAGCGCGTGTTGCCGTGACCGAAGCTTACACGTACCGCGCCGTCCTCTGTCGTGCCAAGCGCGCGGTGACCGAGTGCCGCACAATGATAGCCTCCACGGACGCAAATGCTGTGTGCGGCCAATTCGCCTGCTACGCGTTCCGAGCTTTTGCCCTCCACCGTAAACAAAAGGATTGCCCCTTCATGCTCGGGTAGGAGTATCCGAACACCGTGAAGATCTTCCAAACGATCGCGGAGCTCGCAGAAAAGCGAACGTTCGTGTGTGGCGATCGTATCACAACCGACCTTGCGAACGTAGCGTATCCCCTCGCAAAGCCCAGCCAGAGCAGGCGTGGGAAGCGTACCCGCCTCAAAACGCTCGGGAAGCTCCCACGGCATACCGCCCTCCAGCGAATACATACCGTTCCCCCCCTCTACAAGCGTGGCAAGCCCCTGCTTTTCCGCAAGTGCGAGAATTCCCGCACCCTGAATGCCACACAGTCCCTTGTGGGAGGGGGCGCACAGGGCGTCAATGCCAAGCTCGGTCATGTGGATCTCGGTGTGTCCTGCCGACTGTGCCGCGTCGACGGCAAAGAAAATGCCGTGGCGGCGGCAGAGCGCACCAATCTCCCGTAGAGGTAGCGTGAGCGAGCAAATATTGGAGGCGTGCGTGCAGAAAAGAAGACGGGTGTTTGGGCGGATCTGTGCGGCGATCCCTTCGAGGAACGCCCCCCGCGTACCGCCGTGGCGCAAGGTCTCGGTCGAAAAGACGTCGTACTCTATGAGGCCCTCATCTGCAAGGCGATAGATGGGACGGAGAACCGAGTTATGCTCCATGTCACTGATCAGCACGTGGTCGCCCCGTTTCAGAAAGCCCTTGACGAGCATATTGATCGCGTAGGTCGTATTCATGGTGAAGATCACGTTTTCGGGTTCGGGGCAACCCAAAAGCGCCGCTGCTTCTTCGCGACATTCGTATATTTTTTCCGCGGCACGCAGAGCGAGCGCGTGCGAGCTTCGCCCTGCGTTACCGCAATAGTCCGAGAGGCAGCGTGCTACCTCCTTCAGCACCGAAGGGGGCTTGGGGAAGCCCGTTGCGGCGTTGTCGAGATAAACAAGCTTTTCGGACCTCAAAGAAGCTCACCTCCGCCGCCACTGAAATATTCGCTGACGGGGAGATGAGAGGCTCCGAGCGTGCTTTTTGCGCTTTTTAGCTCGGCGCAGGAAAATTCAATGCCGTAGGCGCAGCCTCGGCGCGTTCTTTTGGCGTCGAGCTTAACGATCCTCGACTCGATCCCAACGTCCGAAAGGAGTCGTTGCCCCTTCATCGCGTGCGTGAGCGAGCCGATCGACGCCGTACATAAATGATGCACCCTTTCTCACCTCCAATGTCAATATATGACGGGAGATGTCGAAAGGTGCATAGCCGTATAGATAGAGCTTTCGGTTTTGTGTGAAGGGCGTCCTCTTATTATCTCTTTGCCATCAGGCGTTTTTGGCATTCTTCAAGAAGAATATTTCTCTCCGAGAAGGGAAGCCTTTCGCCGCGGACGAGCTGATAGGTCTCGTGTCCCTTGCCCGCGAACAAAAAGATGTCGCCCTCCCTCGCGATCGAAACGGCGTAGCGGATGGCGTCGGCGCGGTCGGGAATGACGCGATAAGGACAGGAGCCCTCACCGAAGGATGCGGCAATGTCGTTTATAATGTCAGTCGGCTCCTCGCCGTCGGGGTTGTCCGAGGTCAGAATGCAAAGGTCGGCAAGCGAAGCGGCAACCTCGCCCATCTCGGTGCGTCGGCCAAAGGTGCGTCCGCCCACCGAGCCGAAAAGGCAGATAAGCCGCTTGGGCTCATATTGCCGTAGCGTTTCGAGTGCCGAGGTCAGACTGGCCTTGTTGTGTGCGTAGTCGATGACGAAGGTGGCTTCCTTCATGGCCTCTACGATCTCAAAGCGTCCCGCGATCCGCACGCGTGCAAGGTGTATGAGAGTGTCCTTGACCGTCACACCGCACTTCTCGCAAACGGCAATAGCGGCAAGCGCGTTGTAGACGCTGAAGTGGCCGGGAAAGGGCAAGGAGGCAATGTGCTTTTCGCCGCCTCTCGTGAAGGAAAATTCGATACCTAAGCGGTCGCTCTCCCGATAGCGCGTGGGCGCAGATGCGCGATAATCCGCGTCGGCGTACATGGCGTAGGTGAGGAGTTCGGTGCCGCTTTTTGTTGCGGCCTGCATTTCGGCAGCGTAGCCGTCGTCGGCGTTGAGAAGGACGGTAGAGACGCCATAGTCCGAAAAGAGCGATTTTTTACAATTTTTATAATGCTCAAAATCGGGATGCTCATGGCCGCCGATGTGGTCGACCGAGAGATTGGTAAATACGCAAAGGTCGAAGCGCACCGCGTGCACGCGGCTCATATAAAGGGCCTGCGAGGAGACCTCCATGACCAGATATTTCACGCCCGCGAGGCACATATGGCGCATATACATCTGCAAAATATAGCTTTCGGGTGTGGTGTTGGTGGCGTCGATATGAAAATCGCCGTAGTCGATTCCGCTCGTGCCGATATAGCCGCATTTGTGTCCCGTTGCGTTCAGCACATGGTAGATCATAAGCGCGGTCGTGGTTTTACCCTTGGTACCCGTGATGCCGATGACGCAAAGCTCGTGCGAGGGGTGGCCGAAGAGGTTGTCCGACATGACGGCAAGCGCACGTCTGGTGTTGGGGCAGAGAAAAACCAAGGCATCGTCGCCAAGGTCGGTGAGCGGTGTTTCGGCCACGAAAAAGCGACAGCCCCTCTCGTACGCCGAGCGCGCGTAGAGATGCCCGTCCGAAATACTGCCGCGCAGGCAGACAAAGACGCCCTCGCCGCTTGCTTTGCGAGAGTCAAAATACACGTCGGATATATTTTTGTCGGGAATGTCGCCGAGGGGCGAACAAAGCCCCTCGACTCCCTCCAAAAGCTCTTTTAATTTCATGTGTTTTTCCTTTCTGTGCGATAGGAAGCTTCAAGCATCGACTTGTTCTTTTTCGCGAAGTGCTTGGCTTCGGCCGAAAGAGGAACAAGCGTGAGCATCTTGCCCTCGTATTCTGAAGCAAGCCGTTCCAGCTCCCAAAGGAGCAGAGTTTCGTCCTTTGGCAGAGGTCTTGGCGTGACGCCGAGAAATCTTGCCCAAAAGGGAACGCGCGGCGCAAGCCAAACGGTGCGCGCGCCGAAGCAAAAGCGGGCGAGGGTGCGGAAGGGCCTCTTGGGCGGCTTTCCCAAAAGGACGAACACGCAGTACGAACGGATCACAGCCTTCATTTTACACCTCGCGTAACATACTCTTTATTATTGTTTATTATAACACATTTTCCTTTGAATAGCAAGAAAATTTTGACTTTTTTAGGTTTTTTCAAGCAGGGCGGCAAGCCGCTTTCGCGTTTCGTCGGAGGGCGGGCAAAGCGGGAGACGGTACTCCTCGCGGCAAAGGCCGAGCATGGCGGCCGCGCACTTGACGGGAATGGGATTGACCTCGGAAAAAAGGGCATCGGCAAGGGGCAAAAGGGATAATTGATCAGCCGCCGCACCTTTTTGGTCGCCCTCGCGGTATTTGCGGCACATAGCGGCGACCTCACGCGGTAGAATGTTGGAAAGCACCGAGATCACGCCCTTTCCGCCAAGCGACAAGAGAGGAACGGTCACGTCGTCGTTGCCCGAATAAAGCGAAAAGCTTTCTGAAAATTCGGCGGCGAGACGTGCGGCAAAGCCAAGGTCGCCCGACGCCTCCTTGATACCCACGATGCGCGCGTGGTCGGCCAGTGGGCGAAGGGCTTCGGCACCAAGCCAAACGCCCGTGCGCGAGGGGACGTTGTAAAGAAGAATGGGGCGGTCGGTCTCGTCGGCGATCCTGCGGTAGCTTTCGGCAAGGCCGCGCGGCGTGGCGCGGTTGTAGTAGGGGGTGACGAGCAAAAGACCGTCGCAGCCGGCGCGGCAGGCGTGCTTGGAGGTCTCGATGGCGTGGGCGGTGTCGTTGCTTCCCGTGCCCGCGATCACGGGGACGCGCCCTGCCACCTGGCGCACGGCAAAGCTGATACAGGCGCGGTGCTCGGTATCGGTGAGCGTGGGAGCCTCACCCGTGGTTCCCGTCACCACGAGAGCGTCAATGCCGTTCTCGATCTGAAATTCGATTAGGCGTTCAAAGGCGTCAAAATCTACTTTGCCGCCCGAAAAGGGAGTGATCAGTGCCGTGGCGGCACCTTCAAAAATACAGGTTTTGTTCACGTCGTTCTCCTAAATTGTTTGAAAGGTATTGTAAAAAAAGGGAAAATATAGTATAATATTTTGTGTTGCTATTATACTAAAAGTTTATGCGCCGATCGAACGGAAAGGAACGGATATGTCTGTTATTATCAACAAGAGAGTCGATACCGACCTTAAGACCTCGGATTTCTTTTATGAATTGCCGCCCGAGCTTATTGCGCAAACGCCGCTTGCCGCGCGTGACCACTCAAGGCTTCTTTGTGTGGACCGCCAAAGTGGTGAGCTCGCCCATAAGCATTTTTACGATATTATCGATATGTTAAATCCCTCAGACGTGCTTGTGATCAATGATTCCAAGGTCATTCCCGCCCGTCTTTACGGGCATGTGGAGGGCAGGAAGGAAGCGCTTATCGAGCTTTTGCTTTTGCGCTCGCGCGGACTTGACACGTGGGAGACGCTCGTGAAGCCCGGAAAGCGCGCCAAGATCGGCTCGCGTCTCGTTTTTGGTGACGGCATCCTCATGGGTGAGATCACCGACATTGTGGAGGAGGGCAACCGCCTTATTCGTTTCGCTTACGACAAGGAAAAATACACGAGTATTTATGAGATCTTGCACGAGATTGGCCTTATGCCTCTGCCGCCCTATATCACCGAGCGGCTTCGGGACAATGAGCGGTATCAGACGGTCTATGCCAACGAGATCGGAAGTGCCGCCGCGCCCACGGCGGGGCTTCACTTTACCACCGCGCTTCTTGACAAGATTCGCGCGAAAGGCGTGGCGATCGCGCCCGTTATGCTTCACGTCGGACTTGGCACCTTCCGTCCCGTAAAGGTCGATGCCTTGAATGACCACGTGATGCATACCGAGTATTTTTCAGTCTCGAAGGAAAGTGCCGACCTTATCAACGCGCGCCGCGCCGCAGGCGGCAGAGTGATTGCGGTGGGTACGACCTCCTGCCGTACGCTTGAGAGCGTGACGACCGATGAGGGCGTAGTGCAGGCCATGAGCGGCGACACGGGTATCTTTATCTACCCGGGCTATAAATTTAAGGCGGTGGACGCTCTTATCACCAATTTCCACCTGCCCGAAAGCACGCTTTTGATGCTCATTTCAGCGTTTTATAACCGCGAAAAAATCCTTGAAGTCTATAAAACGGCGGTGGAGGAAAAATATCGCTTCTTCAGCTTTGGCGATGCGATGTTTATAGAGTGAGAACTGCTTTTGTACGCGAAAAAAACAAGGACTGTTGTGAAATTTTAACTTGAAGGAGCTTTTTATGGAAAACAAAAAGGAAAACGGGAAAACAAAAGAGGTTTTGAAGGGTTTTGTAAATAAGGCCGCGGATGTTGGAAAAAAGGCCGTTGACGGCGTACAAAAAGGCGTAAAGGATATAGCTGAGAAAAATAAAAACGAAGCACATTTGCGAAAAATCAAAAAATACAATCCCTTGTTCCCCGAGGATTATACGAAAGAATCCTTCAATCTTCCCAATATGATTCAAATTGTGGACGATGCTGTAAGGAGAGGGATTGACGTATGCGAGGGCGCAATCGGTTGGTTAAGCTCTGAAAGCGGCATGGAGGTTCTTCATCTGTATGATGAGGCCGTGACAATGAGTAAAATCCAATTTATTCCCAACGTTGAGTGTGACGCCATCTATTACGTTGACAATTTTGACAGAAACCGTTTTATCAAGGTGGACTGCATTTTCAGCAGAGCCCACGATGAAAGATTGGCTGAACTCAAGCACGTTGCCCATTCCCTTGGTGCAAAACGTTGCTCGATCGAGATGGTGGAGGGAGATTCCGAGGTTCAGTCTCAAAGTTTGAAGATGGGTGTGGCAAGTGGCTTGGGCAAGCTGAAGTCCAATGAGTCGTACGAGCATAGTGCATCCTCAAAAAGATTTGAACAGAGGCGCGGTCGTATTTTGGCCGAATTTGAGGGAAACAATGCCCCCCAAAAGCCCGAACTGAAGTGGTTTGCAAACGATGACAACGTGAAGCGACTGATTGAAATGCGGTGTACCAGCAGTAATTCGATCAAATCGGAGTTGTTGGAGCTGGAGGGTTCTTCTTCGGCGGCTATGTCGCAAAAAACGGCAAGTGCTATTGATATTGCTGTTTCAAAAATTGGCACGAAATCCAATTTCAATATGGAAAAGCACGCGACGAAAGAAAATCATAGCAAATTGATTTTCTGTATAGAATTTTGATTTTGGTCCAACGTATTTTGAGAGGATAAACACATGAAAAACGTTCTTGCCGTGGTGGGAGCCACGGCATCGGGAAAGACTGCGCTTTCGATCGCGCTTGCGAAGGCGCTTGGCGGTGAGATCATCTCCTGTGATTCCATGCAGATCTATCGTGGCATGGACATCGGCACGGCAAAGCCGACCGAGGAGGAGCGCGAAGGTGTTCCGCACCATCTCATTGATATTGTGGATCCGAGCGAGTCCTTTTCGGTGGCCGATTACGCGCCGCTTGCGGCAAAGGCGATCGAGGACATCTCGGCGCGCGGCAAGCTCCCCATCTTTTGCGGCGGCACGGGTCTATATCTTGACGCGGTTTTGACCGCCAACGAATATTCCGAGGCGGCAAGCGACCCCGCGCTCCGCGAGGAGCTGGCACGTGAGGCCGAGGAAAAGGGCGCACTTGCGCTTTGGGAGCGACTCAAGGGCGAGGATCCCGAATCGGCCGATGCTATCCACCCCAACAACGTCAAGCGCGTCATTCGTGCGCTTGAGATCAAGCTTTTGACGGGCATTCCGAAATCCGAGTGGGACAGGCGTTCGCGGCTTGCTCCCTCTCCTTACAACTCGATTGTGCTTGGGCTTTCTTACCCCGACCGCGCGGTGCTTTACGAGCGCATTGACAGGCGTGTAGACATTATGATGGAGCAGGGTCTTGTTGAGGAAGTGAAGGAGCTTGTTTCCGCGGGCCGCTTGCCGCGCACATCAACGGCGGCGCAGGCCATCGGCTACAAGGAGATCCTCGCCTATCTTGACGGCGAGACCTCGCTTGAGGCGGCGGTCGAGACGCTGAAAACTGCCACGCGAAGATATGCCAAACGGCAGATCACGTGGTTTGGCAGTAAATCCTATGTGACACCTGTAGAGGTCTCGGGCGGCATTTCGAACGAATGCTTTGAAGAAATTGTAAAAAATGTGAAAAAAGCATTCCAATTATCTTAAAAGTGTGATATAATAGAAAAAATATATTATTTAGAGAAAAGAGAACGTAAATCGTGGATTTTTCCTATCTTGACAGAAATCTCGGGGAGATAAAAGAGCGCATGGACGCGGCGCGCACAGTCGCAGGGCGTACCGACGAGGTGGGGCTCATCGTGGCGGCCAAAAGCGGAACCCCCGAGGAGCTGAATTATCTGGCGGAGAAGCTGGACGTCCGTGATTTCGGTGAAAACCGCGTGCAGCAGCTCCTTGAGCATTACGAGACGCTGCCAAAGGGCGTGAATATTCATTTTATCGGTCATCTGCAGACCAACAAGGTGAAATATATCATCGATAAGGTGACCATGATACATTCGCTCGACTCCGAGCGGCTTGCCGCCGAGATCGACAAGCAGGCCGCAAAGCACGGAATCGTGATGAAGGTGCTGGTGGAGGTCAACGTGGGTGAGGAAGAAAACAAGAGCGGCGTGATGCCAAGCGAAGCCGCGGCTCTTTGTGAGGCAATCGAAAAATATCCGAACCTTTCCCTGCGCGGACTTATGACGATGGCACCGAATTGTGAGAAAAAAGAGGATTATTTAAAATTTTTTCAAAAAATTTCTCAATTATCTGTTGACATTTGGAACAAAAAAAGAGATAATAAAGAGAGACCTATTTTATCTATGGGTATGAGCGGCAGTTTTGAGGAGGCCATTGCCTCGGGCGCAACGGTCGTTCGCGTGGGACGGAAATTGTTTGAAAAATAATTATACATTTTTTGGAGGTTAACATGGCTATCAAGTTTGGCTTCGGTAAGAAAAACGATGACGAAAGCTATTACCAGCCCGAGTACAGTCCTTACGGCTTCGATCCCAAGGAGGAGGAAGCACAGGAGGAGAGAGGAAACATCGCGTTTGAGGACGATGTGAAGGAGGCTCCCGTGGAGGAAGAGAAGAGCACCTTTGGCGGCATCAACGAGGAGGCCGTTTCGCTTAAGGTTATGGCTCCCAAGAGCTACAGTGAGGCAACCAAGGTGGCGGACAGCCTGATCGCAGGAAGCACCGTCGTTTTGAACGTGGAGGCTTTGGACAAGGCCGAGCTTCTTCGTTTTATGGATTTCCTTATGGGAATTCTTTACGTAATTCGCGGCAACATGAAGAACGTTTCCAAGACCACCGTGGTGGTGTCTCCCTCGAGCATTGCCGACGAAAGCGAAGCACAGGACGAATAAGTAGTATCAAAGCCGTTTAGCGCGGGCATACGCCCGCGCGGCTTTCGTGTGTTCTTATGTTTAGGAGAGGGGTCTATGAACGTTCTATATATGGTGGCAAGGGTAGTCTCCTTGCTGCTTGGCATTTTGGAGATCGCTATGATCATACGGGTAATCGCTTCGTGGATTCCCGCGCTTGACCGAGCGGGCTTTATGGATATCGTGTATATGATCACCGAGCCCATCGTGGTTCCCGTACGCTTGATCTTTGAGCGTTTTCCGATCTTTCGCAATTCACCGATCGACTTTTCCTTCTTGATCGCGTTTCTTCTTCTCGGCATGCTGCAGACGACGATGGAGCACTTTGCCGTTTTGGCCTTCCGATGAGGGAGGGGGACGCAGAGCGCGCACTCCTTGAGGCGCGCGTGGAGGATATGCTTCGGCGTGTCGAGCGGTACGAGGTAGCGATAGGTCCCTTTTTGTCCCCGCGTGAGCAGCACTATGCCGCACAGAAGCTAAAGGGGGCGGTGTCGGATGCCTGCGGCGTTTTTTACGGCGGGTACGACGGAAGTGAGAGAAACCGTCTTTTCGTTTTGCCTGCGTATTTGCAGACCGAGGACGGCGTGTATACGGCGGCGGTGCTCAGAGAGATGCTTCCCGAGCATACGGCGGATGCCGTTCGCGTTCTTTCGGTTGCGGGGAGCGGTTACCGCAAGCTGTCGCACAGGGATTATCTCGGCTCGCTTTTGGGGCTTGGGATAAAGCGCGATACGCTTGGGGATATTGTGGTTCGGGATGATTGCCATGCGCTTGTTTTTTGCGACGGCGCGATGGCTGACTATATTTTGAGCGAGCTTCGTTTGGTGGGAAGCGACACGGTAAAGGTCACGGCCGTGACCTTGGATGCGGATTTTCGCGTGGAGCGCAGGATGCGCCCCATAAGCGACACTGTGGCGTCCCCCAGGCTCGACGCGATCGTTTCTTCGCTGATAAGTACCTCGCGCGAGAAGGCGCAGGCACTCATAAAGGCGGGGCTTGTGGAGGTCGATTACGAGCCCTGCGAGCGAAACGATAAAATGCTCGAGGAAAACGCGGTGATAAGCGTCAGAGGACACGGAAAATACGTGATAGGAAGCGTTTCCGAGCAAACCAAAAAAGGAAGATACCGCTTGATAGCGGCTCAATACGATTGACAGAATAAAGGAGTCTAAAAAATGGCAAAGGATTACACAAGCAGCTTGAATTTGCCCAGCACAAGCTTTTCGATGAAGGCAAATCTGCCGACGCGAGAGCCTGAAATGATCAAATACTGGGATTCGATCGATCTTTACCATAAAATGCTGGATGCGGCAGAGGGTAAGCCGCTTTACGTGCTTCACGACGGCCCTCCCTTCTCGAATGGAAACATTCACATGGGAACCGCGATGAACAAGATCCTCAAGGATTTTATCAACAAATCCAAGGCAATGGGGGGCTATCGCGTGCCTTACATTCCCGGTTGGGATAACCACGGTATGCCCATTGAGAGCGCGATCATCAAGAAGAATAAGCTCGACCGCAAGAAGATGTCGGTTTCGGAGTTCCGAAGTGCATGCCATAAGTTTGCGCAGGACTTCGTGGACATTCAGCGCGAGCAGTTTATCCGTCTCGGTGTAACGGGTGATTGGCAGAATCCTTATCTCGCCATGGCTCCCGAGTTTGAGGCGCGCGAGGTCAAGGTGTTCGGTGAGATGTACAAGAAGGGCTATATCTATAAGGGACTGAAGCCTGTATATTGGTGCCCGCACGACGAGACCGCACTGGCCGAGGCCGAGATCGAATACCAGACCGACAAGTGTACCTCGATCTATGTGAAGTTTGCCGTAAAGGACGACAAGGGCAAGCTTTCGATGTGCGATCTTCAGAAGACCTATTTTATCATTTGGACGACGACGACCTGGACGCTTCCCGGCAACCTTGCCATCGCTCTCAATCCCGACGAGACCTACGTTGCTCTGAAGGCCGAGAACGGCGAGACCTATATCGTTGCCGAGGCACTTGCCAACAAGACCATGCTTGAGGGCGGCATCGAGAAATTCGAGGTCGTTTGCTCGATGGCGGGTAAGGAATTTGAATACATGACGGCCAAGCACCCCTTCATCGACCGTGAGTCGATCGTGGTGAACGCCGATTACGTTACGATGGATAGCGGTACGGGATGCGTGCATACCGCCCCCGGATTTGGTGCCGACGACTATATCACCTGCCGCCGCTACAATATTGAGGTTATCGTTCCCGTGGACGACCGCGGCTATCAGACCAAGGACGCAGGCAAGTTTGCAGGTATGTATTACGCCGAGTCCAACGATGCGATCCTGGCCGACATGAAGGAGAGCGGTGCGCTCTTTGCTTCCGAGGAGATCGAGCACGAGTATCCTCACTGTTGGAGATGTAAGCAGCCTATTATCTTCCGCGCAACGCCCCAGTGGTTCTGCTCGGTAGAGGCCTTCAAGAACGAGGCAATCGAGGCTTGTAACAACGTACAGTGGCTTCCCGAGTGGGGCGGCGAGCGTATCAAGCAGATGGTGCGCGACCGTGCCGACTGGTGCATTTCGCGTCAGCGTCATTGGGGTCTTCCGATTCCTGTGTTCTACTGCGAGGACTGCGGCGAGGTCATTTGCAGCGAGGAGACCATTAACAGCGTTTCGGACATTTTCGGTGAGAAGGGCTCGAACGCTTGGTTCGATCTTGACGCTGCCGACCTGTTGCCGAAGGGCTTTGTCTGCCCTAAGTGCGGCAAAACGCATTTCTCCAAGGAGACCAACATTCTTGACTGCTGGTTTGACTCGGGCTCGAGCCATTTTGCTACGATTGAAAACAAAGAGGGTCTCAAGTGGCCGGCGGACCTCTATCTTGAGGGTGCCGACCAGTACCGCGGTTGGTTCCAGTCCTCTCTTCTGACCGCCGTTGGCGCGAAGGGTGAGGGCGCTCCCTATAAGACCGTCCTGACGCACGGTTGGGTGGTTGATGGCGAGGGCAAGGCGATGCACAAGTCGCTTGGCAACTCGATCGCGCCCGAGGAAATGATTGCGAAGTACGGTGCCGATCTCGTTCGTTTGTGGGTTGCTTCGAGTGACTATCGCGTGGACGTTCGTGTTTCGGATAACATCTTCAAGCAGCTTTCCGAGGCCTACCGTAAGATCCGTAACACCGCGCGCATCATCATGGCAAATCTTGGCGATTTCAATCCCGATACCGACCTTGTGGACGTGAAGGATATGTACGAGATCGATAAGTGGATCCTTTCGGCTTGCAACGATCTGACGAAGGTCGTTCGCCGCGCATACGACGATTTCGAGTTCCATATCGTATATCATGAAATTTGCAACTTCTGCACCGTAAATCTTTCCAAGCTGTATATCGACATTACCAAGGATCGCGTTTACGTGGGCAAGAAGGACGGCTTCCCCAGAAGAAGCGCACAGAGCGCGATGTATCTCGTGCTGAATGCCTTGACGAGACTTCTTTCTCCGCTGATTGTGTTTACCGCCGAGGAGATCTGGCAGGCAATGCCTCATGGCAATGCTGACGTGCGCGAAAGCGTCTTCCTCAATCCGATGCCGAGCTATGACGAGGCGCTTTGTTTCGAGGAGATCGCGGAGCGTTGGAACAAGCAGTTTGATCTGCGTGACGACGTTATGAAGGCACTTGAGCTTGCACGTGCAGAGAAGAAGATCGGTAAGTCGCTTGACGCGAAGATCACGATCTATACCGAGAACGAGGAGATCTACAAGCTGCTTGTCGGCTTTGGCGAGGAGCTTCCCACGGTCTATATCGTGTCCGGAGCCGAGGCCGTGCTTGGAAAGACGCCTGAGGGTGTCTTCTCGGAGACGGTGTCGGGCATCGGTGTGAAGGTTGAGGCGGCTGACGGCGAGAAGTGCGCAAGATGCTGGAGCTATTCGACCGAGGGCACGCACGACGAAGAGGGCGGATTCCTTTGCGCGAAGTGTAAGTCTATTATCGAAGCGTAAGTATGAAGGACTGCTTTTCCGCATCGGAAAAGCAGTCCGTTTTTGAAAAGGGAGAGTCTTATGTGGTTGTATTTTTTGGTGATCGCGGGTGTGGTCGCTCTTGATCAGGCAAGCAAGTGGCTGGTTATGCTGAATATGGAGCTTCACGAGTCGATCGACGTGATCGCGGGCGTGTTTCGCTTCACCTATATCCGAAATGACGGCTCGGCGTTCGGTATGTTCAGTGAGCATCGTTGGGTATTTCTCGTTTTGTCTACCATCGGCATTGCGGCGGTTCTTTTCTATCTGATCAAATTCCGTCCGAAAGAGAAGCTGATGTGGATCCCGCTTGCGATGATCGCGGGCGGCGGTATCGGCAATATGATCGACCGCCTTTTTTACGGCGACGTGTTCGGTAACGGTACGGTGGTGGATTTCCTCGATTTCTGCCTGATTCCGAACGTGTGGATGTGGATCTTCAACGTAGCCGACGCTTTTGTTTGTGTGGGCGCAGGTATTCTTTTTGCGTATCTTCTTTTGGACATTCTTCGCGAATTTCGGGAAGAGAAGCGTAAGAAAAACCATGGCTGATCTTTTGCTTTTGACGGTAGAGGGCGCGGACGCGGGCAAGCGGCTGGACGTTTTTGTCAGCGAAAAGGGCGATATGACACGCTCGGCGGCGGCCAAGCTCATTGAGGCGGGGCGCGTGTTGGTCGACGAAAAGGTAGCGGCAAAGAATTTGAAGCTGTCCGCAGGGAATGACGTCGAGGTTGAGATCCCCGATCCTATTCCCATGGAGGCAAGACCCGAAAACATTCCGCTCGATATCGTGTATGAGGACGCGGATATTATTGTGGTCAACAAGCCCAAGGGCATGGTGGTGCATCCGGCGGCGGGGAATTACGAGGGAACGCTTGTCAGCGCGCTTCTGTATCATTGCGGCGGCTCGCTCTCGGGCATCGGCGGCGTGATGCGCCCCGGCATCGTGCATCGGATCGACAAGGATACGGGCGGACTTTTGGTGGTTGCCAAAAACGACGCCGCGCACGTTGCGCTTTCGGAACAACTGAAGGATCATACCGTGAGCCGCGTGTATTACGCGCTTGTGATCGGCAATTTGAAAGAGGATAGGGGAACGGTGGACGCGCCGATCGGGCGTAATCCCACCGACCGCAAAAAAATGGCGGTGCTTTCACTTTCGCAAGGCTTTTCTCGTCATGCGTTGACGCATTATGAGGTGCTTGAGCGCTATCGCGGCTTTTGTTTTGTACGCTGCGTGCTGGAAACGGGGCGAACGCATCAGATCCGCGTGCATATGGCGCATCTTGGGCATCCGCTTATGGGCGACGTGACCTATGGCGGTGGAAAAACTTCGTTTGAGGCTACGAATAAGAGTCTTATTGCGGGGCAATGTTTGTTTGCGGCCGAGTTATCGCTGCTTCATCCGAAAACCAAGAAGAAAATGACCTTTTCCTGTGAGCTTCCGCGCGAAATGCGGACACTCATTGAAAAATTACGAAAAACGGTGGAATAAAAACGACGATGGGAAAATTTGACGGCATTGCCATTCTGACCGACCTTGACGGAACCTTTCTTGGCAAGGGAGGCAGAATGGTGGAAAGAAACAGAGAGGCGATCGAGCGCTTCAAGGCAGAGGGTGGACTTTTTACGCTTGCTACGGGACGCATGCATTTCGGTCTTGAAAAGTGGGTCCCCGGTTTGTACACACTTGTCAATGCGCCCGCGTTTCTTTGCAACGGTACCTATTTGTATGATTTTGGTGAGAGCCGTGTGCTTTCGGAGATCGTGATGGACGGAGATCTTGCGTATGAGGCCATTGCTTTTGTGCGGCGAAATTTTCCGAGTGCCAGCTTGCGCGTGTCCTTCCGCGGCGGGTATTTGATGGACGAAAAGGATGTGAAGGCGGTCTCGCAGATCGTGGATTATGGCATAGATGAAAAGATCATCGAGCCCTTTGCGATCTGGAGCAGGGAAGGCTGGTACAAGGTGGTCTGCACCGACGACGCTACGCTCATTCCGCGCATTCGCGAGGCGATCGAGACACAGTTCCCGAACCGCTTTGAATTCAACTGCTCCAGCGCACACCTTTTGGAAATGCAGATGAAGGGTGTGAACAAGGCCTCCATGCTCGCGCCTTTTCGCGCGTACTACCGCGAAAGAGGGAAGGCGCTTACGGTCTATTCCTGCGGTGACTTTGAGAACGATTTTGAGATCCTGCGCGCCGCCGACGTGGCTGTTTGCCCGTCGAATGCGATGCAGCGTATTAAGGATATTTGCAAGCTTTGCTTTTGCTCGAACGACGAGGGCGTGATTGCAGATCTTGTGGAATATTTGGAAAAAGCACGAGCTTAACGCCCGTGCTTTTTGCGTTTTGGAGGGAGAAAAATGAGATCGTGGAGTCGAATTCGTTCGCTGCTTTCATGGCACGCGAGCGGTTTGCCGCAGCGCGATAACGTGACCTTGAAGACGAGGATTCCTTCGGATTCGCATCGGTCAAGCAGCTTGGCATCAAAGCGATAGTCGTAGGAGGGAAAGAAAAAACGTTTTTTGGGCGAGGGATCCGCCCGATATTCCTGTATGGCCTTCTCGGCAAGCGAGGTGCGAAGCCAAGTCTCGCATTCCTCGGCAAGCACGGCACAGAGCTCTTTTTCGGGGAGGCGCGGATAGCAAAAAAAGCCGCGCGCTACCGTGACGCCCTCCTCGCGGATCGTAACGGTATAACGTTTTTCCTCAAACACGCGATATCGCCTCCTCTCTCGACATTCTATGCGATGGCGGACGGGAAAATGCACAAAAAAGAAAAATGCGAGAACACCTTGGTGTTCTCGCATTTTTCTTTGGCCTTACGCCATAGCGTTGAGCTTCTTGGTGAATTCGCTCTTCTTGTGAGCGGCGGTGTTCTTGTGGATCAAACCACGAGCGCATGCACGGTCAAGTCTCTTGACAGCGGCTCTGTAGGTCTCCTTTGCAAGCTCAGCATCGCCTGCAGCAAGAGCAGCCTCATACTTCTTAATGTCCGTCTTGAGCTGAGAACGGAACATCTTGTTCTGAAGGGTCTTTGCTTCGGTAACCTTTACGCGCTTCTTTGCACTTTTGATGTTTGGCATTTGTTTTCATCTCCCTCTTTAAATAATAAGTCCAAACAACGACACCTGAGAGGGTGTGCCGTTGTGTTCGTCCATACCGATATACTATACCATATCTCAAACGATTTTGCAAGAGTTTTTTGAAAAAAAGTTTAAATTTTTTGAAAAAAAGTTTTTTTGCGGATTTTTTTGAAAAAATGCGAATTTTTCAGAAATTTCTCTTGACAACGCAGGAATTCTATGGTAAAATATTAAACTGCATTATAATTGCTATTTCTGCCCAAATGCCGAGGGGTAGAATGGCGAAAAATCTTTTCTTATATATAAATATGGAGAAAAGTTGGCTTTGGAGTTTTCGAATCGGAAAACTACTACGTTGAATGGAGTGATTGTTGAATGGTCAATGTGAAAGAGCAAAGGCTTGGCAAAAACGTGAGAATGAGCTTTTCCAAGACGCGAAACACGCTTGAGCTTCCGAATCTGGTCGAGATCCAGACGAAGTCGTTTAAGTGGCTTTTGGAAAAAGGACTTGACGAGGTGCTTCACGAGGTGTCGCCGATTACCGACTTCTCGGGCAATCTGTCGATCGAGTTTCTCTCATACTCGTTGGATTCCAAACCCAAGTATTCCGTAGAGGAGTGCAAGGATAGAGAAGCCAACTACGCAGCACCCTTGAAGGTCAATGTCCGTCTTACTAACAAGCAGACGGGTGAGGTAAAGCAGACCGATATTTTTATGGGTGACTTCCCGATCATGACCGAAACGGGTACGTTCGTTATCAACGGCGCGGAGCGAGTGATCGTTTCGCAGATCGTGCGTTCTCCCGGTATGTACTATGCTTCGGCTTTTGATAAGTCGGGTAAAAAAACCTACTCCGCTCAGGTAATTCCTTACCGTGGTGCATGGCTTGAATATGAGATCGACGTAAATGGTGTCGCATACGTGCGTATCGACAAGAACCGTAAGGTTCCGCTTACGATGTTGATTCGCGCACTCGGCGTGGAGCCTGTTGGCAGCGTCGTGAAGGGCAAGCCCACCGAATACCGCTCTACCATCGAAACCAAGGAAGACGTATACAAGATCTTTGGTGAGGAGGAGAAGCTCGTTGCTACCTTCGAGAAGGATGAGTGTGAGGAGCTTTCTGCACGCAGCCGCGAGGCAATCGCTATCGAGGCCCTCAAGGAGATTTATAAGAAGCTCCGTCCCGGTGAGCCCCCGCTCGTAGAGTCGGCGCATACCCTTCTGTCGAACTATTTCTTTGATCAGAAGCGTTATGACATTGAGCCGGTCGGACGCTATAAATTTGATAAGAAGCTTTCTTTGGCGGCTCGTGTTGCGGGTCGCAAGCTGGCTTCCGCTGTGGTCAGCCCGCTCACGGGTGAGGTCCTCTTTGAGGCCGGAGCCGTCGTGAGCATGGAGGACGCTCTTGCTATGGAGCACGCTGCTGTTAACGAGGCAGACATCCTTCTTGACAACGGCAAGACCGTAAGAGTTCTTTCGAACAATACCATTGAGCCCCAATATATTATTGGTACCGACCTTACCGATTGCGGTATCAACGAGAGAGTAAGCACTCCCGTTCTTCTTGCGATTGCCGAGGAGTGCGGTGGGGATATCGATGCTATCAAGGAGATGTGTAAGGCGCGCATTGCCGAGCTTTGCCCCAAGCACATTACCAAGGACGATATCTTTGCTTCGATCAACTACCTGTTCAATCTGACGTACGACGTCGGCTGTGTGGACGACATCGACCACCTCGGCAACCGCCGTATTCGTAGTGTGGGTGAGCAGCTTCAGAATCAGCTCCGTATCGGCTTCTCCCGTATGGATAAGATCATCAAGGAGAGAATGACCACGCAGGATAACGAGAAGCTGACGCCTCAGGCACTGATCAATATCCGTCCGGTCGTGACGGTCGTGCGCGAGTTCTTCGGATCCTCGCAGCTTTCGCAGTTCATGGACCAGAATAACCCCCTGGCCGAGTTGACGCACAAGAGACGTCTTTCGGCTCTTGGTCCCGGCGGTCTTTCGCGTGACCGCGCCTCCTTCGACGTTCGTGACGTTCACTATACCCACTATGGTAGAATGTGTCCCATCGAGACGCCCGAAGGTCCCAACATCGGTCTTATCTCTTATCTGACGACCTATGCCCGTATCAGCGATTACGGCTTTATCGAGGCCCCCTACCGCAAGGTAGACAAGGCGACCGGAATCGTCACTGACGAGATCGAGTATATGACGGCCGACGTAGAGGACAGATATATCGTTGCACAGGCAAATGAGCCGCTTGACGAGAACGGTCGTTTTATCAACAAGCGCGTTACCGCGCGCGATAAGGCCGAGATCGTTGAGGTGGACGTCTCCGAGATCGACTATATGGACGTATCGCCCAAGATGGTGGTGTCCGTGGCAACCGCAATGATCCCCTTCCTTGAGAACGACGATAACTCGCGCGCACTGATGGGATCGAACATGCAGAAGCAGGGCGTGCCGCTTATGGTTACCGATTCGCCCATCGTAGGTACGGGTATGGAGTACAGCGCTGCCGTTGACTCGGGTGTTGTGGTCGTGGCCAAGAATGAGGGCGTCGTAGAGCGCGTAGACGCCGACAAGATCGTGGTTCTTTGCGAGGACGGTCACAAGGACGTTTACGACCTCATTAAGTTTAAGCGTACCAATCAGGGTACCTGCTTCAATCAGAGACCTATTGTTTCCCGCGGAGACAAGGTGCAGAAGGGAGAGGTCATTGCCGACGGCCCCGCAACCGCAAACGGCGAGCTTTCGCTCGGTAAGAACGCTCTTATTGGCTTTATGACCTGGGAGGGTTATAACTACGAGGACGCCGTTCTTCTGAATGAGAGACTTGTCCGCGATGACGTATATACCTCTCTTCATATCGAAGTATATCCTCTTGAGGCAAGAGATACCAAGCTCGGCCCGGAGGAGATCACGCGTGAGATTCCCAACGTGGGCGAGGATGCCTTGAAGGATCTGAATGCCGACGGTATCGTTAAGAAGGGAACCGAGGTTCGCTCGGGTGATATTCTCGTCGGTAAGATCACGCCCAAGGGCGAGACCGAGCTTACCGCCGAGGAAAGACTGCTTCGCGCCATCTTCGGTGAGAAGGCAAGAGAGGTGAGAGATACCTCGCTTCGTGTGCCTCACGGTGAATCGGGTATCGTCGTTGACGTTAAGGTCTTCTCGCACGAGCAGGGCGACGATCTTCCCGCAGGTGTTAATAAGCAGGTTCGTATTTATCTGGCACAGAAGAGAAAGATCTCGGTCGGAGATAAAATGGCAGGTCGTCACGGTAACAAGGGTGTCGTTTCGCGCATCCTTCCTCCCGAGGATATGCCCTTCCTTCCCGACGGAACGCCTCTGGATATCGTGCTGAATCCTCTGGGCGTGCCTTCTCGTATGAATATCGGTCAGGTGCTTGAGGTGCATCTCGGTATTGCCGCCAAGAAGCTTGGCTGGAAGATCATGACGCCCGTATTCGACGGCGCAACCGAGAAGGACATTTCCGAGTGCCTTGAGGCCGCAGGCATGAGCCCCAACGGAAAGACCGTTCTTTATGACGGCCGTACGGGTGAGCCCTTTGATAACCCCGTTACTGTGGGTATCATGTACTACCTCAAGCTGCATCATCTGGTTGACGATAAGATCCACGCCCGTTCCAACGGTCCGTACTCTCTCGTTACACAGCAGCCCTTGGGCGGTAAGGCTCAGTTTGGCGGTCAGCGTTTCGGAGAGATGGAGGTTTGGGCGCTTGAGGCTTATGGTGCCGCTTATACCCTTCAGGAGATCCTGACGGTCAAGAGTGACGACGTCAACGGCAGACGTAAGGCTTACGAGGCGATTATCAAGGGACAGAATATCCCGACGCCCGGCGTACCCGAGTCCTTCAAGGTATTGGTTAAGGAGCTTCAGGCCTTGGCGCTTGACGTTCGCGTTCTGGATAAGAACGGCGAGGAGATCCAGCTCTCCACGCTTTGCAACGACGACGAGCCCGCGCCTTATAGCAAGACCATCGATTTCGACCTATCCGAAGATTTGGAGAGGGGCTGTGAGACCGATGATATTAAGGATTCTTATATTATTGAAAACGCAGAGGATTCCGACGAGGATGACGATTTGTTCGGCACGCTTGAGGACCTCGACTTTGGCGAGGATGACGCCGATGATGAAAATCTGTAATGGATGAGGAGAATGCAAATGGCGAATAATGAATTTGATTCGATTAGAATAGGTCTGGCTTCTCCCGATATGATACGAGAGTGGTCTTACGGTGAGGTCACCAAGCCCGAGACGATCAACTACCGTACGCTGAAGGCGGAGGTTGGAGGTCTTTTCTGCGAGCGTATCTTTGGTCCGACGAAGGACGGCGCTTGTATGTGCGGCAAGTACAAGAACGCACACAACATGAGCCGCGACGGCAAGCCGCACAAGTGCGAAAAGTGTGGCGTTGAGATCACCACCAAAAAGGTGCGCCGCGAGAGAATGGGTCACATCGAGCTTGCCACCTCGGTTTCTCATATCTGGTATTTCAAGGCGATTCCCTCGCGAATGGCCCTCGTGCTTGATATGTCTCCCAAGCAGCTTGAGCAGGTTCTCTATTTTGCGGAGAACGTAGTGCTCGATCCCGGAACGACGCCGCTTACCAAGGGTATGGTGCTTTCCGAGAAAATGCTTGCCGAGTATACCGAGCTTTATGAAAACGAATTCCGCGTCGGCATGGGTGCCGAGGCGATCAAGGAGCTTCTGAACGGCATCGACGTTCCGAAGCTTGCCGCAGATCTCAAGGAAGAGCTGAAAACGGCAAAGGGACAGAAGAAGACGCGCCTTATCAAGCGTCTTGAAGTCATTGAGTCCTTCCGCAAGTCGGGCAACCAGCTTTCGTGGATGATCCTTGACATCGTTCCGGTTCTTCCGCCCGACATTCGTCCTATGGTTCAGCTTGACGGTGGACGCTTTGCTTCGTCCGACCTCAATGAGCTTTACCGCCGCGTGATCAGCCGTAACAACCGTCTGAAGAAGCTGATGGAGATCCACACGCCTGAGATCGTGATCCGTAACGAGAAGCGTATGCTTCAGGAGGCTGTGGACGCGCTCATTGACAACGGCCGCCGCGGCAAGCCCGTAACCGGCCCCTCCAACCGTCCGCTCAAGTCTCTCTCCGAGATGCTTCGCGGTAAGCAGGGACGCTTCCGTCAGAACCTGCTTGGTAAGCGTGTTGACTATTCGGGACGTTCGGTTATCGTCGTTGGCCCGAGCCTTAAGATCTATCAGTGCGGTCTTCCCAAGGAAATGGCGCTTGAGCTCTTCAAGCCCTTCGTTGTGAAGCGTCTCACCGAGCTTCAAAAGGCAACCAACGTAAAGGACGCACAGAAGAAGATCGACAGAGCGTACCTGTACCCTGAGGTTTGGGACGCGCTGGAGAACGTGATCAAGGAGCACCCCGTGCTTCTCAACCGTGCACCTACGCTTCACCGTCTTTCGATCCAGGCCTTCGAGCCGGTGCTTGTCGAGGGACGTGCTATTAAGCTTCACCCACTGGTATGTACCGCATTTAACGCCGACTTCGACGGTGACCAGATGCCTGTACACGTTCCGCTTTCCGCCGAGGCACAGGCAGAGGCAAGATTCCTCATGCTTTCGGCGAACAACCTCTTAAAGCCCATGGACGGTCGTGCTGTTGCGGTTCCTACGCAGGATATGATCCTCGGCTCGTATTATCTGACCATGGAGAAGGCGGGCGAGCCCGGTGAGGGAAGAATCTTCCGTGACTTTGACGAGGCCATGATGGCTTACGAGAATAAGCAGCTCGGCCTTCACGCACCCATTAAGGTGAGAGTGGAGAAGGAGATCGACGGCGTAATGCAGCATAAGCTGATTGACGCTACGCTCGGTCGCTTGATCTTCAACAAGCCCATTCCGCAGGATCTTGGTTTTGTGGACAGAAGTGATCCCGAAAAGGCGTTTGATTTGGAGATCGCCTTCGTGATCAAGAAGAAGGATCTCGGTAAGATCATTGATAACTGTATCAAGGTACACGGCTTCTCGGTCTGTGCCGATATGCTGGACGACATCAAGGAGATGGGTTACAAGTATTCCACGCGTGCCGCTATCTCGATCTCGGTCTACGATATGACCATT
>SVRO01000082.1 GCA_015064795.1 Oscillospiraceae bacterium
TCCGAGTCATTTTGGTTCTTCTCGCTAAAGCGAGAAGAACATATACGCCGCGAGCCACGCGGCAGACAAAGAGAGCTCGCTCTCTTTTCTGCGCGTGCGCTGTACGCGGCTCAAAATGACGTGAAGTTTGCACATACCCATGCGAGAAAAGTTTCGGTCAAGCCTTTTCAAAGGCTTGCGGGTTCCAAGGGCAGAGCCCTTGGCGTTCTCCCCTACAAACATCAATTTACAGAAAGAGCCACGGCATACGCCGTGGCTCTTGTTTTTGGTGGATTATTCGGCCTTTTCGCCCTCGTTCTTGGGTTTTCCAAGGTATTCGGGGAGCTTCATGCCGGCCATGTCGAAGATCTCCTGCATGGGAGGTACCGACTTCATAAGGCCCGAAACGAAGTTTGCGGTCGAGCTCTTGTCGCCCGAAGCGCTTCCGCCGTCCCAAACGGTGATCTTGTCGATCTTGAGGTTGGAGATCGCCTCGACCTGAATCTTGGTCAGCTCCTCAAGCTTATCGGCGATCATCATGCGAACCGCGTCGTCGGACGCGCCGCCTGCGGCCTTAACGATCTCGGCAAAGCCCTCTGCCTGCTTGGTCATCATCTCGCGCATACCCTGTGCCTGCGCCTGCATTTTGAGAATGATCGCGTCGGCTTCACCCTTGGCAAGACGTCTGGTTTCCTCGGCGCGTGCCTCGGCCGCCACCTCGATCTCCTTCTTCTGAATCTCGGCCTTAACGAGAACGTCGGCCTCGAGCTTTGCTTTTTCCAGGTTGGCTCTTGCCTGCTCGGCGGCCTCCTGTGCAGCGTAGGACTCCTCAAGAGCCTTTGCGGTCTGAATGTTCTCGGCGGCGGTTGCGCGCTTGAGAGCCTCAGCCTCGCGCTCACGACGGCTTGCATCCGACTCGGCAACCTCAACCTTTGCCAAGTTCTCGCCCTTGATGGCCTCGGAATTGAAGCGAGACACGCTGATTCTCTGCTCCTTCTCGGCGTTTGCGGCACCGATGGCACCGTTTCGGTCTGCCTCGGCCACCGACACCTTCGCGTCGTTGATCGCCTTAGCAGCCGCTTCCTTACCGAGCGCGGCGATGTATCCGCTCTCGTCGTTAATATCGGTTACGTTTACGTTGATAAGGCGAAGACCGATCTTCTTGAGCTCGGTTTCCACGTTGCCCGACACGGCGTCAAGGAACTTGTCGCGGTCGGTGTTGATCTCCTCGATGTCCATGGTTGCGATGACCAGACGAAGCTGACCGAAGATGATATCCTTCGCAAGCTCCTGTATCTCTACCATCTTAAGTCCGAGAAGACGCTCGGCGGCGTTCTGCATTATGCCCGGCTCGGTCGAGATACCGACCGTAAAGCTCGAAGGAACGTCCACACGGATGTTCTGACGCGAAAGCGCACTTCTGAGGTCCACGCTGATCGAAAGAGGCGTAAGATCCAGATACTCGTAAGCCTGTACCACGGGAACGACGAAAGCCGCACCACCGTGAATACACTTGGCCGAGCGGGACGTGCCGTCCTTGTTGGTACCCACGTTACCGTAAATGACCATGACCTTGTCCGAGGGGCACTTTTTGTAGCGCGAAACCACGAGGATAAGTCCCGTAAAGACCACCACGACCACGGCGCAGATAAGCGCAACCCAAGACGGCGAGATGCCGCCCGCAAGAAGCATAAGATGATTCATAATTTTTCCTCCGTATTTTATTTATTTTTGGTTCGTAAGCGCATCGCGATCGCGAAAACGCCTGCGACATCCGACATAAGAGAACAAAAGATAACAGCCCACCCAAAGCACCGCCATCACAAGTCCGACGGCAAGGAGCCAAAGAAGCGGGATCTCCTCGATTCGCTCGGTCGCGTTATACGCCTCACCAAGCGATAAAAAGCCGGCAATATGACGCGTGGGCCCCGCCAGCCACGGCGTAAACCGAAGCAGCGCGCAAAGGAGAAAATGTACGAGCGCGGCAATACTGAGCGCCGGGATCGCCTCGCTCGGTGCAAAATACGCGGCGCGATAACCGTCCTTATAGCCGATAAAGCCAAAGATCCCGACCGAAACGGCAAACAAGACCACAAGCCGCACAAGCGACGCCGAAGCAAAATCCAGCTCCACAAAAAGAATGGAAAAGCGGATCACAAGCTTGGTAAACAGCTCTGCCGCCACACAAGCAATGAGAAGCGAAAGAAAATCCAAAAAGGCAAGAACCGGAACGTCCTTATTTTTCATCCTTGCCCCCCGCCTTTTCCTCCACCAGAGGCTCCACCACAAGCGTTCCCGTGCCGTCCACGGCAACTACGCGGACATAGGCCCCCGTTTTCAGCTTCTCGGACGCCGTCGTGATCGCGGAAAACTCACTGTAGGTCTCCTGCAGCGTAATGGTAACCTTTCCGCAACCCTTGCCTGCGGCGGGAATGGGAATGTAGACCTTGGCCACCTTGCCCACTGCGTTTCCTACGTCAATATTGCCCGAGCTTTGAAGCTTTGATACGGCTCGCATGAGAAAGGCCATGCCAAAGAGCGTGGCAAACCCCAACACGACCGCGATCGAAACGGCAAGCCACGGCGCCAGCGTCTCCAGCAGCGCCACGGCCGACCAACCCATCACGGTGAGCATCGAAACGATGCCGCGCACCGAGAAAAGCACGAAGCCGTCGCCCTCTACGCCCTCAAAGATCTCATCCCCGTCGATGTCGCCAACGTCACCGCCGTCCGTATCCCCAAAGCCGATGAGCAGCATCACCGTTTGGATCAGCATCACAAGCGTTGCGGGAATGGCGATCAGTGCAAAAACCTGCTGGATCGTCTCCAGCCCGTTCCACCATGCTATCATAAAATTACTCCTTTCCGGTCAGACCGTCGATCATCGCGTCCGACTGATGCTTGAGAAGCGACGCGTAATACGCAATCACGATGATCTCAAGTCCCTTTTGCAGTCGCTTACGCGCGCCCGTTACGGTCTCCTCGTAGTCCCCTATGGTCTCGGCGATACAGTCCTTCACGCTCGGCACGCCTCCCTCGTCGTCGGTCAGCTTATCTAAAATGCGGCAAATATAGTCGTAAAGCCGCGACGCGCATATAATATCGTCGCTTCGGTCGTTTACGTTGCCGTTAATGTAGTGGATGAGAAAGGAAATGCGGTCAAGCGACATACACGAGCGAAGCATATTGATAATTAAAATATGCGCCACCTGGTCGATCGTATACCTCTTAAATTTACTGTTCTCCATCCACCCCCGCTTCGCCCAGTTTTGAAGCGTTGAGGTGTCAAGCCCCGCGATCCTGCGGATCTCGGCAATCATCACCCCGTCGGTTATAAAAAAGATTTTGGATAAGAATTCAAGCCCCGTCACGTTGCCCATGTCGCTTTTCTTTAGTATTGTCCCGGGGATCCTACCGTCACCAACGCTTAAATTCATAAAATCCTCCTTTCGCCGTGTTTCTGCTATCATTATAGCACGCAATCGCGTGATTGTCAATAGACATCCTCAGATTTTTCGCTTTTTCTTGCATTCCGTCATAAAAAAAGGAATATTGCAATAAATTGATGTTTGTTTGGGAACGCGTAGGGAAACTTTTTGAAAAAAGTTTCCCTACCACCCTTCAAAAACTTTTCTGAAAAAAATTACTACAAAGTTTGCAAAAATTTTATTGTAAGGGGGCTCCGAGTCATTTTGGTTCTTCGCACCTTGTGCGAAGAACGTTTACGCCGCGAGCCACGCGGCAGACAAAGAGAGCTCGCTCTCTTTTCTGCGCGTGCGCTGTACGCGGCTCAAAATGACGTAAAGTTTAAGCGTACCCATGCGAGAAAAGTTTTCGCCCAGCCTTTTGGGGCAGGCTGGTGGGGTGTGGGGCAACGCCCCACATAAACAGACGACAAATCAAAATTTGAATTGTTCAAAGCAGTTGACACCACCTGTTTCCTGTGATATAATATATTATCTATGGAATAAAGGAAAAAATAACGGAGAAATTTATGAAGATCGGATTTGTTTCACTTGGCTGCCCCAAGAACCAGCTCGACACCGAGGTCATGCTCCACGAGCTTATGGCGGCAGGCTACGAGGTCACGCCGGAGGAGACCGAGGCCGACGTGGTGATCATCAACACCTGTGCCTTTATCGAAAGCGCAAAAAAGGAAGCGATCGACAACATTTTAGATATTGCATGGCTCAAAAAGCACCACACCTTAAAGGCCATCGTAGTGACGGGATGTCTCGCGGAGCGTTACCGCGAGGAGGTCCTCAAAGAAATTCCCGAGGTCGACGCCGTCTTGGGCGTGGGAAGCATCCATCACATCGTGGACGCCGTAAAGGCCGTGACCGAAAAGAAGAAAAAGGGCGGCAAGAAGGAGAAGTTCACCTCCTTTGACCCCTGCGACGAGGTACGCCTCGGCGGTGACCGCGTGCTGACGACGCCCGAATTCGCTACTTATATAAAAATTGCCGAGGGGTGCGACAACAAGTGCGCTTACTGTGCGATCCCCGCCATCCGCGGCCGCTTCCGTAGCCGTCCGATCGAGGACATCGTGGCCGAGGCCAAGGGGCTTGAAGCACTCGGCGTGCGCGAGCTTACCGTGGTGGCACAGGACACCACGCGCTACGGCAAGGATCTGTACGGCGAATACCGCCTCCATGAGCTCTTGCACCGCATCACCGAGGAGACCTCGATCCCGTGGATCCGCCTCCTTTACTGCTACCCCGACAAGATCACCGACGAGCTTGTGGCCGAGATGCGTGACAATCCGCGCATTCTCAAATACATCGACCTGCCCATGCAGCACATCTCCGACCATATGCTTTCGGCCATGAACCGCCACGGCGACGGCAAGATGATCCGCTCTGTCGTAGCGAAGCTGAGGCGCGAGATCCCCGACATCGTCATCCGCACCACCTTTATCGTGGGCTTCCCCGGCGAGACCGAGGCCGATTTCGAGGAGCTGTGCGAATTCGTCAAGGAGTCGAAATTCGAGCGTGTGGGCGTGTTTACTTATTCGCGCGAGGAGGACACTCCCGCCTACGATATGCCCGATCAGATCGACGAGCAGATAAAGCAGGATCGCCTCGACATTCTCATGCGCGAGCAGCTCGAGATCAACGAGACCAACAATCAGAAATACATCGGCAAGACCTTGCGCGTGCTTTGCGAGGACTTTGACCCCGTCAGCGAGGCGCACTTCGGCCGAAGTGCCGCCGACGCCCCCGAGATCGACGGCAAGGTATACTTCAAGGCGGCCGCGCGCATTGCCCCCGGCAGCTTCGTGGACGTAAAGATCCGCGAGGTCGTGGATTACGACCTCTACGGCTTCGCTTGCGAGGCCAAGTAAGAAAGGAGTCAAGAATGAATCTTCCCAACAAACTCTCGGTTCTCCGTATGTGCCTCGTGCCCGTTTTCGTGGTCATCATGGTGCTGACGGTTCTCATCCCCTCCTTTGACGTGGCGGGCAGCATCCTCGGCGTTGTGGTCTTCCTCATCGCCTCCTTCACCGATATGCTGGACGGTAAGATCGCGCGCAAGCAGGGACTTATCACCGATTTCGGCAAATTCATCGACCCGCTCGCCGACAAGCTGATGGTCATCGGCGCACTCGTGGTCATTCTGTATAAGTATACCGCCATCCGCCACCTCTTCGTGTGGGCGGTTCTCGTGGTCGTCTTCCGCGAGCTTGCCATCACGGGCGTGCGACTGCTCGCCGCAGGTGCCAACGTCGTGATCGCCGCCAAGTACATCGGCAAGATCAAGACCGTTTCGCAGATGGTCTGCGTCAGCACCGTCATCCTCGAGCCGCTTTTGGCAAGAATTCCCGTTCTTTCCTTCCTCGGCTACCTGCCCCTCACCTACCTCTCCACCGCCGTGATGCTCATCTTCACGCTCTGGTCGGGTATCGACTACATGATCTGCTACCGCGAATTTTTGGATCCTACGAAATAATTTTAAATTTTGATTTGTAGGGAGGACGCTTAGGGAAACTTTTTGAAAAAAGTTCCCCTAAGAACCCTTCAAAAACTTTTCTCGCGGACAAAATGGGTTTTGGTATTGCGTCGCACGAACGAATATGTAAAAACGAACGTGAGGGCCGATATCCAAGTCATTTTGAGGCCGTCTGGGGAGACGGCCGAGGGCGCGCAAATGCTACATCGCCGAAAAGAAAGCGAGCTTTCTTTGTCGGCGTGTAAGCTTTGCGCTGACGGACAACCGCTTCGCGGTTCTCCGTCCCAAAATGACGT